>CABUZD010000008.1 GCA_902495945.1 uncultured Collinsella sp. | reverse complement strand
TGGCCGCCTTCCTGGCCTCGACATCATGCTTCACCCTCAAATCAACGCGCATAAAGAAAGCCTCCCATTTCTCATGTCCAAGAAATGGGAGGCAGTTCACAACGTTCTAGCGGGCTTTTTTTGTTACCGAAACCACTGGGGTAGGCCTCGCGCCCGCACGAGCGCTCCATCGGGTTCCCCTAATTCATCTGGGAAAACAACTGTAAACGATTGCAAGTAACCGGTGAACGGTCGAAAACTACCGTTCACCGATAATCTCAAAACTGGTTCTAACTGGTATTAAGTCAAAAAGACCAATTCACATATCTTCACAATGACCTGCAATTTTTCTACACGCTATTTTTAGCCGCCCTACGTTGTTTAGACACAGGAAAAGATCAGATTTTTTGCCAAAGCATTTCGAAACGGTTTCAAAACCGCAGGTAGAAGTGTTAACGACCGGTAAACGGTCGATTTATCACCGTGAGCGGTGCAAAAACGTTTTACCGTATGAATCAACGAAAGCGACCTCTTCTGGGGTGATATAGTGACAACAACACGTCACGTGGTTACTACCAGTTTAGAAACCACTGGTCTTCAAAGAACGCTTTCTAAGAAGCTTTAAGGGCGAGCGCCCGCTGGCTTCCGAAAATCATCGGACTCAGATTGTACACACCTTCGGAAGGGAAATTTGAATGGTTGGCTTTATTCTTACCGGTCATGGACAGTTCGCACCCGGCCTTGCAAGCGCTATCGCTATGGTTGCTGGCGACCAGCCTGCTTTTACCGTCGTTCCTTTTGAGGGCGACCAGGCTGCATCCTACGGTGAGGATCTCCGCGCCGCTATTACCGCTATGCGCGAGGAGTGCGATGGCGTGCTCGTCTTTACCGACCTGCTTGGCGGCACCCCGTTCAACCAGTCGATGATGATTGCCCAGGATGTCGATAACGTCGAGGTTCTGACTGGCACCAACCTTCCCATGGTTATTGAGCTTCTGTTCCTCCGCGGCAATGCCACGCTCGCCGAGCTTGGCGAGCAGGCCGTGACCGTTGGCCAGACGGGCGTCACCGCCCAGACGGTCGCATCCGTTGCCGACTCCGAGGAAGAGGATATCTTCGGCGACGAGGACGGCATCTAATGGCCGATTTCGGAGCCAACGTCCTGAGCTCCTCGGTCGCTCTTTTAGGCCTGCTTGTCATCATGGGCTTGATTTACACCATCTGGTCGCAAATCAACATGAAGAAGAAGCAGAAGTACTTCAAGGAGCTGCACACCGAGCTCAAGCCGGGTCAGGAGGTTCTTTTCGCCGGCGGTATCTACGGAACCGTCAAAGGCATCGAAGGCGAGAAGGTCCAGATCAAAGTCCGATCCGGAGCCGTCGTAGATGTTTCGCGTTACGCGATTCAGGAGATCAAGTAACTGTCGTCAGCAAATATCGAAAGGAAGCTGATCAACATGGCAGAACCCAACATTCTTCTTACCCGCATCGATAACCGACTGGTTCATGGTCAGGTTGCCACCCAGTGGAACTCCACTCTGGGCTCCAACCTCATCCTCGTCGCCAACGACGACGTGGCGTCCAACACCATGCGCCAGAACCTCATGAAGATGGCCGCTCCCGCCGGCGTCGCTACGCGTTTCTTCTCCCTGCAGAAGACCATCGACGTCATTGGCAAGGCGAGCCCGCGCCAGAAGATCTTCATCGTGGCCGAAACACCGGAAGACGTGCTTACGCTCGTCAAGGGCGGTGTGCCTATAAAGAAGGTAAACATCGGCAACATGCACATGTCGGAAGGAAAGCGCCAAGTCGCCACCTCCGTCGCAGTTAACGACGAGGATGTCGCTGCGTTTAAAGAGCTGCAGGAATTGGGGGTGGAGTTGGAGATCAGGCGCGTTCCGAGCACGCCTGTTGAGGACACGAGCAAGCTCTTCTCGTAATCCTCGTGATCCACGTTGTCAGGAGTGAAACCCTGACGTTCTGTACGTGATATCCAAAGTGCGTACATTCATTTTGAAAGGAGGAGCAAGATGGAATACTCGATCATCCAGATCGCTCTGGTCTTCGTTGTTACGTTCATCGCGGCAATCGACCAGTTTGATTTCCTCGAGTCTCTCTATCAGCCCATCGTCACCGGCGCCGTCATCGGTCTTATCCTTGGCGACCTCAACACCGGTCTTCTCGTGGGTGGTACCTATCAGCTCATGACGATCGGCAACATGCCGATCGGAGGCGCTCAGCCGCCTAACGCCGTCATCGGCGGCATCATGGCAGCCATTCTCGCTATCGCCACGGGCCTCGAGCCCAACGCGGCAGTCGGCCTCGCTATTCCGTTCGCCCTGCTTGGCCAGCTTGGCGTTACCCTGGTCTTCACGCTTATGTCCCCGCTTATGTCCACGGCCGATAACATGGCTCACAACGCGGACACCAAGGGCATCGAGCGCCTGAACTACTTCGCCATGGCTCTGCTCGGCCTGATCTTCGCTGTCGTCGTCACCCTGTTCTTCATCGCTGGCGCTACCATTGGTCAGACCATCGCTTCCGCCATCCCGACTTGGCTGCAGACCGGTCTGTCCGCTGCAGGCGGCATGATGCGCTTCGTCGGCTTCGCCGTCCTGCTCAAGGTTATGATGAACCGCGATATGTGGGGCTTCTTCCTCATGGGCTTTGGCCTCGCGCTCATCACCGTTGCCAACGATTCGCTGGCAACCCCTGCTCTGCTCATCCTCGCTCTCATCGGCTTCGGCATCGCTTTCTGGGACTTCCAGCAGCAGACCGAGCTGAAGGGTGCAGCTGTTTCTGACGGAGGTGACTTCGAAGATGGCATCTAATGAGTATGTGATCCCGGAGCACTACGAGGATCTCACTCCTGCTCCGCAGCTCGACCAGAAGACCCTCAACAAGATGGCTTGGCGCTCCTGCTTCCTGCAGGCCTCGTTCAACTACGAGCGTATGCAGGCCGCTGGCTGGCTCTACTCCATCATCCCCGGTCTGGAGAAGATCCACACCAACAAGAACGACCTCGCGGCTTCCATGAGCCACAACCTGGAGTTCTTCAACACCCACCCGTTCCTCGTCACCTTTGTTATGGGCATCGTGCTTTCGCTCGAGCAGAACAAGGTTGACATTCCCACGATCCGCGCCGTCCGCGTCGCCGCAATGGGCCCGCTCGGTGGCATCGGTGACGCCCTGTTCTGGCTGACGCTCGTGCCTATCACGGCCGGCATCACCTCCAACATGGCCATCAACGGCAACGCCGCTGCGCCGATCATCTTCCTGGTGATCTTCAACGCCGTTCAGTTCGCTCTGCGCTTCTGGCTCATGAACTGGTCCTACAAGCTTGGCACCAGCGCTATTGACGCTCTGACCGCCAACATGCAGGCCTTCACGCGTGCCGCTTCCATCATGGGCGTCTTCGTCGTCGGTTGCCTGGTCGTCACCATGGGTGGCACCCAGATCAACCTCCAGATCCCCAACGGCACCACCCGCGGCCTCTCCGCTACTACCGTGATTGTCTCCGAGAAGGAGGCCGAGAACTTTACCGGTATGGAGGGCATCGATACCGAGACCGCTGAGGCCGGTACCATCGCCATGACCGATAAGGACGGCAACGCCCTTACCGCTTCCGATGCCGACGGCAACGCTGTCGAGTGCGGCGTCACCGATCTGGGCAACGGCATGGAGTCCGTGACCTACGGCACCGTTACCGAGGATCCGGTCAACTTCTCTGTTGCCGACACCCTCAACACCATCGTCCCGAAGCTCGTCCCGCTTATGCTTACGCTGCTGCTTTACTACATGTTCGCTAAGCACAGCTGGACCCCGACCAAGGGCATTCTCCTGCTCTTCGTCCTTGGCATCCTGGGCGCTGGCCCGCTTGGTCTCTGGCCGAGCATCTGGTAAGGCTCTAGCTTGAGGGGTGTGTCCCTACGCGGCTCACACCCCGACCCCTTAAGCCATGTGTATGTTAAAAGCCGCGCGCTCTTTCGAGCACGCGGCTTTTGTTTTCTTGATGATTCGGGTGTTGCAGACTGATAATGCTTAACACCCTAGGTAGTTAGCCGAATTCGAGCAAAAGGGAGGATAGGATGGCGATCGGAGCGCGTAAGCAACCGCTGTACGATCAGCTGGTCGATATTCTGACCGAAAAGATCGACCATGAATATCGCGCCGGTGACATGATTCCTTCCGAGCGCGAACTTTCGGAGCGCTATGGTCTCTCGCGCACTACGGTACGCCTGGCTCTGCAGGAACTGGAGCGTTTAGGACTGGTGGTTCGGCAGCACGGTCGCGGTACCTTTGTGACCGACCGTTCGGCAAAAGCAACCAATCTTATGCAGTCCTACAGCTTTACCGAGCAGATGCGCGCGATGGGTCGCGACCCCGAGACCACGATTCTCGAGTTTTGCGAGATGGAGGCCGATAAGAATCTGGCCGAGCATATGGGATTGCGTATCGGTGATCGCATTTTTAAGCTTAAGCGCCTTCGTTCTGCCGATAACATGCCCATGATGGTCGAACGCAGCTATCTACCGGTTCGTCAATTTCTGTCCCTAAAGCGACCACTGCTGGAGAGTAAGCCGCTTTACGATGTGATTGAGCAAGACTTTCAGCAAAAGATTCGCGTGGCCGAAGAGGAGTTCTATGCGAGCATAGCCCGTCCCACCGACGCCCACCTTTTGGGAATTGTCGAGGGCTCGCCTGTGCTCGATTTGGTCAGGACTACGTATAACGAGTCAAACGAGGTTGTGGAGTATACACTCTCGGTTGCTCGTGCCGATCAGTTTAAATACAAGGTTTACCACCAGCGTAGCAACTAGTGTCCGCATCGTTTCCATATGATGATTCTTTGCATTTAACTGGTTACTACCAGATAACCAACCGAAGTGTATAATTGCACGTCAGAGGATTACTTCTAGAGAGAGGTATTAGAAATGTTCGAGAAGAGTGTCGAGGAGCTCACCGAGCTCGGCGCCCAGATCACCACGGCCGAGATTGCTCAGCAGCCCGAGCTTTGGCGTGATACGCTCAACATCTATCGCGAGAACAAGGAGGCCATCGAGGCCTTCCTGGCCGAGGCTCGCGCTATGGGCGAGGGTCGTCTGTCCGTTGTCTTCACCGGTGCCGGTACGTCCGACTACGTTGGCGATACCTGCGCCCCGTACCTGCGTCACGCTGGCAACACTGATCTCTACGACTTTAAGCCCATCGCCACGACCGACATCGTGAGCGCTCCGCGCGACTTCCTGCGCGCCGAGGATCCCACGCTCGTGGTTTCCTTTGCCCGCTCTGGCAACAGCCCCGAGAGCCTTGCCGCCGTTGCCGTTGCCAAGGAGCTCGTCCACAACGTCAAGTTCCTCAACATCACCTGCGCTCCCGAGGGCAAGCTCGCCGTCGAGTCTGCCGATGATCCCAATGCGCTGACGCTGCTCATTCCGCGCGCCAACGACAAGGGCTTCGCCATGACCGGTTCTTATTCCTGCATGACCCTGCTCTCCACCCTTATTTTCGACACTGCCTCTGACGAGCAGAAGGCCGAGTGGGTCGAGACCATCGCCAAGATGGGCGAGGAGGTTATCGCTCGCGAGTCCGAGGTCGCCGATTACCTCGCTGGCGACTTCAACCGCGTGACCTACCTGGGCTCCGGCTCCTTTGGCGGCCTTGCTCAGGAGAGCCAGCTTAAGATTCTCGAGCTTGCTCACGGCCTGGTTGCCACTTCTTACGACACTTCCATGGGCTATCGTCACGGACCCAAGTCCTTCGTCGACGATAAGACGCTCGTCTTCGTGTTCGTCAACAACGACGCCTACACCCGTCAGTACGACATCGACATCCTCAACGAGATCGGTGGCGACAAGATCGCTCAGCACACCGTCGCCGTTCAGCAGGAAGGTGCCACCGTCTATGAGGGTGAGTCCTTCACCTTTAAGGGCTACGAGGCACTTCCCGAGGGCTACCTTGCTCTGCCGTTCGTGATGTTTGCCCAGGCTATCAGCCTGCTCAACTCCGTGAGCGTGGGCAACACGCCCGATACGCCGAGCCCCACCGGCACGGTCAACCGCGTGGTTAAGGGCGTGACGATTCACCCCTTCACCGCTTAATCGCGTCCCCCTGTAAGGGCGCCCGTCCGCTCATAACGGCGGGCGGGCGCTTTTTGTTTTACGTGAGCTGGGTATAAGCATTACCACAGTCAACTGCTTTAGAAGCGAGGAGTGCATATGAGCACGTACGCAATTAAGGCTGACAAGTTCTTCTTGCCGGCAGGCCCGCAACTGGGCGGCTATCTTATGGTCGAGGATGGCGTTTTTGGCGCCTGGCAGGCCGACGAGCCCTCTTGCGAGATTAAGGACTACACGGGATCGTGGATCGCACCGGGTATGGTCGATACTCACATCCATGGCTTCTACAACCACTCAACTACCGATAACGATCCCGAGGGCATCGATATCAGCTCAACCGAGCTCGCCCGTCGCGGTACCACCAGCTGGCTGCCCACGACGTTCACCGATGGCGTCGAACAGATCAAGGACGCCTGCGCTGCTATCGCCAAGGCGGACGAGGGCCGCGGCCCCGACTTCTGCGGTGCCCGCATTCAGGGCATCTACCTGGAGGGCCCCTTCTTTACCATGAAGCACGTGGGCGCGCAGAACCCCGCTTACCTGATTGACCCCTCCGAGGAGGTTTTCGACCAGTGGCAGGAGGCTGCGGGCGGTCGCATCGTTAAGAGCGCCATGGCCGCCGAGCGCGACGGTGCCGCTGCTTATGCGGCTGCTCTGAACGCCAAGGGCGTGGTGACCAGCATCGGTCACTCCGACGCCACCTACGATGAGTGCATCGCCGCTATCAATGCCGGTGCCAGCTGCTTTACGCATACCTATAACGGCCAGCGCGGTCTGCATCACCGTGAGCCCGGTGTCGTGGGTGCCGCCATGTCCACGCCCGAGACCTACGCCGAGATCATCTGTGACGGCAAGCACGTGAACCCTGCCGCCATCAAGGCACTGCTGCAGGCAAAGGGCTGGCAGCACACGGTGCTCATCACCGACTGCCTTGGCTGCGGCGGAATGCCCGAGGGCAGCTACACCAGCGGCGGCATGGACGTCATCATGAAGGACAACCTGTGCTGGCTCGCCGACGGCAAGAGCATCGCCGGCTCGGTGCTCACGCTTGCCCAGGGCGTCAAGAACATCGTCGACTGGGGCATTGCCAGCGCCGATATCGCCATTCGCATGGCAACCGAGGTGCCGGCACGCTCCGCGCACATCGAGGATAAGTGCGGCAGCATCATGCCGGGTCGCGACGCCGACTTTGTCGTGTTCGACCATGAGCTCACCCTCGTCGAGACGTATGTTGGCGGCCAGAGCGTCGGCAACGCCTTTACCGAGTAACGATAGAAAAAGACGGCGGGCCCGAATCTGCTCGGACCCGCCGTATGGGTTAAACGCTCAAAAGTACCTTAACAGTTACAGCTTGTTAGCGATCTTCTTTGCCGTGCGCTTAACGCCGGCCACCAGGCCTCCTGCAGGATGCTCCTTCTCGTATGCTAGGCGCTTCTCGCGCTTGGCGTACTCTTCGACGATGATGTCGCCATACTCGTCTTCGATCTTGTCGAAGAAGTCGACAGCGCCCTTAATTTCCTCAGCGGTCGGGTGTCCCTTTTGGACACCACCGGCGAGCTTGAACGGCCCCCACGTATCAAAGCCGGGGCAGCCGTAGACACCCATAAAGATGGCCTGCCTCATGCGGCAGATGCCATCGATATCCTTGCCGTACCACTTGTTTTTGCCACCGTAGGTCATAAGGCCAAACACCTTGTCCTGCGGCTGCAGCACGTTAGTGAGCACGCGTGCCATGTCCTTGTCGATCTCGGAGTAATAGATGCCCGTGGCGACGCCGATCAGATGGTATTCGTGCAGGTCGGGGTACTCGTTTTTACCGAGCGCCTTGACGTCGAGGGTATCGATCTCGGGGTGTGCCTCGACGATGGCGTCCACGAGCTTTTTCGTATTGCCGTGGTGGCGCGAGGCGTAGAGGATGATGGTTCGCATAAGAAGGCCTTTCAGCTGTAATTGCATCAATGTCTGTATGGTACCCCGTTGCATGGCTGGGATACCGGACGTATCGATGAACGTGCGGGTTTGTCCTTTTGTCAGGGCCGAGACGGGTTCTTGCGAGCAAAAAGCAGTTGTTCGAAAGGATGGGCAATGGAATACGCTCTCTCCAACGATTCGATTTCTATTAAGGTGTCCACGGCTGGTGGTTCGTTTACCTCGATTGAGGCCGGAGGTCGCGAGTATCTGTGGCAGGGCGATTCTGCCGTGTGGTCCGGCCAGGCACCGATTTGCTTCCCGATTTGCGGAGGCTTGCGCGACAACAGCGCCATGACGTTCGCCGGGCATCATGTAAAGCTCGCTCGCCACGGGTTTGCGCGCAAACAGGAGTGGAAGCTGCTGAGCCAAGGTGAGAACGAGTTGGCGATGTGCCTGGCTTCGGAGGATAACGCCGCGCTGCTGAGCGATTATCCGTACCCGTTTAAGCTTGTCGCTCGTTATACGCTTGAGGGGGATGCCGTGCGCGTCTCCTATGAGGTGACCAACGAGGGAACCGAGGACATGCCGTTCTTTATCGGCGGTCATCCCGGCTTTAGGTGTCCGCTCGACGAGGGCGAGGCCTATACGGACTACGAGCTGCGCTTCGAAAAAGACGAGGCTGCGGAGCTCTGCACCGCCGTTCCCTCGACTGGATTGATTGACGTGGCAAACCGCTCCAAGAACCCCATGGTGGGAAAGACGCTGCCCCTGTCGCATGAGCTCTTCGATTTTGCGGAGACCATCTTTGACGTGCTCGAGAGCCGTCAGGTCACGCTTTCCAAGAAGGGTGAGGACAAGGGCGTCCGCCTGAGCTTTGAGGGCTTCCCGTACCTCATCGTGTGGAGTAAGCCCGAGGGCGATTTTGTGGCAGTTGAACCCTGGGGCGGCCTTTCGACCTGCTCCGATGAGGACGACGTGCTTGAGCACAAGCGCGGCTGCCTTATCGCCAAGCCCAAGGAGACCATCGTTCGTTCGTTCACGATTGAGATTCTGTAATTACGTTTTGTCGACTCGTATCGCGAGGCACAAGGAGCCTGCGAGATAAGGAGCTAAAAATGATCCTCACCGTTACGATGAACCCGTCTGTCGATACGCGCTATCAGCTCGATGAGCTCATTATCGACGACGTCAACCGTGTGACGCCCGAAAAGACCGCCGGCGGCAAGGGCCTTAACGTGGCCCGAGTGCTGGGTCAGCTGGGCGACGACGTTGTGGCAACCGGTCTGCTCGGCGGCCACATGGGCGCCTACATGGCTGAGCTCATGGACGCCAACGGTATTAACAACGACTTTGTGCCCATCAAGGGCGAGACTCGCATTTGCCTCAACATTCTCCACGCCGGCAACCAGACCGAGCTGCTCGAGAGCGGCCCGACAATTGCCCCCGAGGAGCTCGATGCCTTTACCGCCAAGTTTACTGAGCTTGCGGGCAAGGCCGACGTTGTCACCATTTCGGGTTCTCTGCCCCGCGGTGTCGAGGCAGGCTACTATGCCAAGATCACGGGCATTGCCGAGAACGCCGGCGCCAAGGTGCTGCTCGATACCTCGGGTGCTTCGCTCGAGGCCGCCCTTAAGTCCGAAATTAAGCCCGAACTGGTCAAGCCTAACCTGACCGAGATCAACGGCCTTCTGGGCACGAGCTTTACCACCGACGATGTGGACGAGCTCCGCGCCTCGCTCGCCTCTGATGCCCGCTTCTCCGATATCCCCTGGGTCGTCGTATCCATGGGCGCTGCCGGCTCCGTTGGCTTCCACAATGGCCGTGCGTTCCGCGCGAAGACTCCCGATATCCCTGCCGTTAACGCCACGGGCTCTGGCGATTCGACCATTGCCGGCTTCGCACATGCCATCGCTGCCGGCGCAGACGACGAGACGGTGCTGCGTACCGCCAACACCTGCGGCAAGCTCAACGCCATGGATCCCATGACCGGCCATCTGGTCATGGATCGTTGGGACGAGGTTTACAACGGCGTTGTCGTGACCGAGCTGTAAGAGCTTGGGCGACGGCCCCGGTATCGGTTGCATGCTTGTGGTTAGAGTCGACGACAAGTGCGGTAGCATTATGCCGGGGCGCGACGCCGACGCTGTCGTGTTCAATCCCGACCTTACCCTGGTCGAGACGTATGTGGGCGGCAACAGCGTCGGCAATGCGTTTGCAGAGTAGCCGCCAAAGAAACGATCCGAGAGGGGATTTAGATGATTTACGGTGCATTGGGCGATATCGAGGAGTACCGCGGAATGCTCAAGGGCCTCGACGTGCTGATCGACTGGCTCGAGGAGAACGATCCGGCGAAGCTCGAGGTCGGCAGCCATCCGATTCTGGGCGACAAGGTCTTTGCGAACGTCATGCCTCCCACGACGCGTCCCGAAGCCGAGGCTCACTATGAGACGCATCAGCGCTATCACGACCTGCAGATTGACGTCGAGGGTCGCGAGGCCTTTAAGGTTGCCACGGGCAGCCTGACGCTGGTTCAGGAGTTTGACGAGAAGGACGACTACGATCTGGTCGATTCCGACGCTTCGATCGCCGGCGATCTTGCTGACGATAAGTTTGCGCTGTTTGTTGCCGGCGAGCCTCATATGCCCACGCTCGAGTTCCCGGGCGATGGCGCGCAGCCGGTCAAGAAGATCTGCTTTAAGCTGCTTGCAGATGCTTACTGGGAGGAGTAGCACGCTGCTCGGCTGAGCTGTTCGTCTGATGGCGTGATTCCCCTAGGGATATCACGCTAGGACCCCGCCAAACGTATTTCCCTAGGGGAATCACGTTTGGTGGGGTTTTCTGTTTTTGAATAGGGAAGCTGTTTATTTGCGAAGAACATCGGCTAGCCGCAGGATTGAAATCATCGAACGATAAGTGAGTTCCACCTTTTCGCCCGCAAGCAGTCGTTTCGATTGAATCTCATCCAGCCCCACAAGCCGAGAGAACAACGAACTGCTCATCGTGCCCTCGTCAATTGATTCCCTTATGGTCTTCAAAACGTCCGTATCATGAAGCGATGCCGAGCTGTAGGGGGCAACACGAGCGGAACTCTCAATTAACGACGAGACAAAAGGATGGAGATGCTTTGGACATAGTCCATCAAACACCACATCCCCATTGTCGTTCGAGCCGACCAGGCGCCAAGTATAATGATCGACCCAGTCATCTCCGTCATATATGGCGTCCATGAGCAACTTCCCGTCTAGAGAGAGAAATCTATTTGGACATCGGGGCGCAAGACCGCAATCCATATCGGGCCTGCAGCAGCTCCAACCCAACGCACCACATAGGTTCCCTTTCGTACATGTGTATCAATCTGCCCCGAAATGCCGGTGAATGCAATTCCAGACCCGTTTGTCGGATAGCAATCGACGTATTTTTGTTTTCCGCTCACAACCTTGTATAGATATATCGTTCCAGCAAAAGAGAAGATATCGTGGCTATTTTAAATCTATATGGCCAATTCGAGCCCTCACCATGGCAATTGTTGCAGCTGGGTTTCTTTTCATTAAAATTTCACTTTGGTAAATCCCCGCCCCCTAAGCATTAAATCCGAAGTCCACCGAGTGGGCGAATCGGCAACAAAAAAGCCGCCCGAAGGCGGCTATCTTGTGCAATGGAGCCAGCGACCGGGCTCGAACCGGTGACCCCCGCTTTACGAGAGCGGTGCTCTACCAACTGAGCTACGCTGGCGGCCATGTGGTGACGCAACTGAGGCGTCAACGGCTGTCTATGATACGGGACATCGCACATCCGTGCAAGTGTTCTGACGGCTTTTCTCACTTTAAATGCACTAATATTGGAGACGTGATGTCTCGCTCTTACGAGTCTCAAACAGAATGGGACTGCCATGGCTCAACCCAAGATCCTTCTCACGCGTATCGATGACCGGTTTATTTACGGGCAAGACGTTGAGCTGTGGAACGAGGCTATGGGTTCCAACCTCGTCCTAATCGTCAACGACGAGATTGCGGCGGATTCGCGCCAATGGGCATCCATGAGGGTGGCGGCGCCAGAAGGCGTTTGGATGCGGTTCTTTTCGGTGCAAAGGACCATCGACATCATTCATGCCGCAACGCCGCGCCAGTTGATTCTGATCATGGTAGCCTCACCCGCCGATGCGCTCGCGCTGGTTAAGGGTGGTGTGCCGATCACCAAGATCAGCATCGGTCACATGCAAGCAGGGGAGGGCAAGCGTCCCGTTACGCCTGCCGTTGCCGTAGACAATGCGGACATCGCCGCCTTCAAAGAGTTGCAAGAGCTCGGCATAGAACTAGAAATCCGCTACCTCCCCAGCTCCAACCCCGACCCCATCGAAACCTTGCTCAATTGATCCCTTGGGGACGGAGGAAAACGGATCATTTTGCCTCTGTAGGGGGTCTGTGTGGCGCTGTCCGCCAAAACTATGCCGGTTTACTACGATGAATTGCTTATCGCCGAGCATGCTAAATTTGCAGAGAATAAAACTGCAGGTAGACGAGTTGCTAATTTTTTATAAACCAGCGCGTGGTCGGACATTGTGGGTTCATCGTAGTAATTCGGCATAGTTTTGTTATGTCACCAATTCGGTGGCATCGAAAAGAAGGATTTATTCATGAAACAGCGCCCGTCGGCTGTGGTACCGGCGGGCGCTGCTGTGCGATATATTGCGTTATGGGCTTAGTGCCTCATAAAGTGGTATTCGATCACATTGCTATAGGGGTGACCCGGGCCCACAATGCCCTGCGGGAACAGCGACTGGTGCGGTGTGTCGGGGTACATCTCTGCTTCGAGGGCAAAGCCGGCGCCCCAGCCATAGTTGGCATCGTCCTTGGCGTGCTCGTCGCCCAGCCAGTTGCCGGTGTAGAGCTGCACACCCGGAGCGGTGGTGTAGTAGTCCAGCTCGCGGCCGGTCCACATCTCCTCGACATGCAGGGCGCGGCGCAGGTTGCGACCGTACTGATAGTCATCGATGCACAAGCAGTGGTCGTAGCCGCGTGCCTGCTTAATCTGTGGATCGTCGGCCTCCATGCCAGGCGCGACGGGGCGCAGCTCACGGAAGTCAAACGGCGTGCCCTCGACCGGAGCAATCTCGCCGGTGGGGATGTTCTGCTCGTTGATGGGCAGGTAGTGGGCAGCGTTAGCAACAAAGAAGTGCTCACAGTCCATGCCGGCGTTGTGACCGGCAAGGTTAAAGTACGTGTGGTTGGTCATGGACACGTAGGTGGCGCGGTCGCTCTCACATTCATATTCGATACGGAAGCAGCCGGTGCGCGTCACGGTAAACACGGCCGTAAAGGTGCGGTTGCCGGGAAGACCCAGCTCACCGTCCTCAAGCGAGGTGGTCATGCGCACGGCGTTGTGGACCTCGTCGAGTTCAACATCCCATACGCGCTTGTGCAGACCATGCTCAAGATCGCTGTGCAGGTTGTTGGCGCCCTCGTTGGCGGGCATATGCCAGTCCGTGCCGTCGATGGTGATCGTGGCGTCCGCGGTGCGGTTGGCCACAGGGCCGATGGTCGCGCCAAAGCAGGCGGGGTTGTCAAAGTAATCCTCGAGCTTATCGAAGCCCAGCACCACATCGCGCACGTTGCCGGGGATGTCGGGCACGTCGATGCCCAACACGGTGGCGCCATAGTCCATAATGCGAACGCAGATCTCGGGCCCGTTGAGGGTGTAACGATGAACGGGGGTACCGCACGGCGCGGTGCCGAAAAGCTCGGAAGTGATCATTTGGTTCCTAACATCGAGGTATTTCCGACAAACTGTAGCGCGAACAGGCGAGATTATCACTACACCCCACTAAAGCAGGGGGTATTTTTCTCAAAAAAGTGATGATTGGAGCTGTGCGGGCGTTCATTTCTGACACGCGCGAGTCTGATACAATTTGTTCGTTATTGTTTGAATTGACGTGAGCGTGGAACAGCGAGGACTCATCGTGATTAAAGCGGAGCGACAGGATAAGGTTCGGCAGCTGCTCGAGGAACAGGGAACGGTCTCGGTCAAGGAGATTTCGGATGCGTTAGGTGTCTCGGATATGACGATCCGCCGTGACCTTGAGGAGCTTGCGAGCCTGGGCGAGATCGAGCGCGTGCACGGCGGAGCCCGCAGTGCGCAGAGCCGTCCACACGCTATGCTGCGCCATGAGTATTCGCACAGCGAAAAGCGCACGAAGCATGCCGAGGAAAAGTTGCAGATTGCGCGCCGTTCTGTGGAGCTTATCGAGGAAGGCTCGACCATCTTTTTGGGCACGGGCACCACTGTTGAGCAGATGGCCTCGATGCTGCCGGCGTTTCGCCTGCGCATTGTGACCAATTCGCTTTCGGTGTTTAACCTGCTCGAGGCGCGCGAAGACTGCGAACTGTGCCTGGTGGGCGGCGTGTACCGCCGCCGCACTGCCGCCTTTGTGGGCCCCACGGCCGAGGACACCTTGCGCGCACTGGGGATCGACGCAGCCTTTATCGGCGCAAACGGCATTTTGGACGGCGACGTGTCTACGTCTAACATGGAAGAGGGCCGCATCCAGCAGCTCGCCTTTAGCAAGGCGGATTCGCGCTACCTCATCGCCGACTCCAGCAAGATCGGCAAGCGCGACTTCTACACCTTCTGCCGTCTGGACAGCCTGGACGCCGTGGTGTGCGAGCCGGGCATCGCCGCCGAAGATCGTGCCGCCATCGAGGAGCATACGCAGGTCATTTGCTAGCTAGCGCTACGGGATTGCCAACGGGCGATGCGGGAGGACTTTTACCTCCTGTCATTGTGGAAACCAGCGCGTCAGCGCTACGCGATATGACGCGCAAATGAGGACTCCACTATCAAATTGTCTCAACCTGTGATATCTAGGCGGCCAAAAGCGAGTCAGATGTTACAGATCGAGATTTTTGGCTCGGCCTATTCCGTTTGTCTCGATCTGTAACAGCTAGGACCGAAAAATTCAGCTAGTTGTTACAGATTGAGATTGAGAGGATTGACCTGTGCATTCATCTCAATCTGTAACATCTAGACGTCCAAAACCGGTCTTAGTGTTACAGATTGAGACAATTCGGCGTGGTCTACCTTGTTTGTCTCGATCTGTAACGGTTAGGACTTAAAAACTCGGCTACGTGTTACAGATCGAGACAAAAGAAAAAGAACATTAGGACTTGAAAATAAAGTTTTGATAAGGGACCCGCCCAGTTAAGACGGTGCGGCAGACAATTGAGATTAGTTTGCCTCCGGAGTCGTAAGCATAATGAGTCAGTTCGATGACCGGAAGTTTTGCAACACCATAATTACTGGCTTCGGATTCGCTAAGCTGACGTGCTCTATAGCTTTCCCTAACAGATTGGATAGACTTGGACAAGTCGTCCATGATTCTGCTAAATGCCTGAAAATCTAACTGGTTATTCGGAACGCGTGACTTTGAAATGAAGAACGTATCAGCGCCTATGAAGCTGCCTTCAAGTTCGTAGGTCAATTCAAGACGCTGAATTTCATCGCGACTTTGACATCCAAATTGTTGGAGCATCATTACGGAAATTGGACGACCTGATGTGAGGCCGCCGAAATGTTTGGTGATGGCATCCGGATCAACGCCATCGCAATGGCTTGCAAAGTCAAAGTCTAAAAGTGAATTGAGCTCGCTAACGCGTTTCGGTGCAACAAACGATCCCTTACCTTGGATTCGATAGATACTTCCACGACGCTCCAGCTCACTCATGGCAAGTCGGACGGTTGTTCTGCTTACGGCGTATTCGTCGCAGAGTTCCATTTCTGTCGGAAGTTTATCGTCTGCTTGATATTCATCGACGATCTGCTTGAGCAGCGCGTCGGTGAGCTGTAAATAGAGTGGCCGTTTTTCGTGTGTATCGAGCATTAGAGCCTCAGTTTGCATGTTGGTTATACCTGATGGTTGCCTCAGTTGGGATGTAACGTGGGCAAGGTAACCTTAACGTATCACAGAGCGGCTCAGCATGACGATCTGATGCCTGTATCCACGAAGGGCTTGTCCGAGCGTGAAGATATTCTGGGGCAGGCAAATACCGTTCATGGAGTCCCCGATATGTTGGAGGTCAGCGCCGGCAGCTTTTGCTGCAAGGCCTATTTTCTTAATGGTCTCGCTGTCGCAGGAGTCTTGACTCGTCCCGTTCGCCGCCATGACGAGAACCTTCTCTTCAATTGACTTGCCTACGTTGTGGGATCGTACAAAGTCTACGATGGCGCGCAGGTCTGCTTCTTGGAAGCAAGGGACGGTGTAGGGGGCTGGCACGAGAAGGATATCGACGCCGAGGTCAACAAACTTGCGCGCAATTTCGAGCGTCATGACAGGTTCCGCAACGCCCGCTCCATGCATTTTTCCGGCTATGACCAGGCCATTGAAATGCTCTTTGGAGAGTTTAATCGAATGGGCGATCGCATCGTTGGAGACGCCAGTTCCAGGGTTGCCCGTCAGGCAGATAAAATCAAATCCGAGTTCGTTAGCCTTTTCTAAGGTCTTGGGAGAGACGCGACGACCCATGGGGATTTCCGTTCGGGATTCAGACATCTCTGCCTCGTTATCAACTGGCTCCAGATTGACGCCAATGGGCCTTCCGCATGCTCGCTTCACCCAAGTGACCGGGTTTTCATTGAGATCATCTGGAATACCGGCAATAACTGGATCGAACACATCGAGCGCGTTAAACAGAAGCAGGTCGGCTCCTGCGGCACGTTGGATTTCTGCATTAGTAACGCCGCCGAGAAATTGGGAAGAGGGTACGTTTTCCGCCATGATGGTACGTCCCTCGGAAGCCAGAATTGCCTGCTTTAGATCCATGGGTGACGTGGCGGCAAAATCGGATGCGGACATGTTCAGTAATCGTTTGGGCATTGTTACTTCCTTTGACTAGAACGACAGGCTTGTGACATTGTCTCTAATATTGTTACAACAATATATTCAATATGTTATATCCAATCGGTGAACGGTTGCAAGCTTATTGTATTGCTCGGAAAAAATAGCCTTTAGCTGGGAAAACCTTATATTAATCAACTACCGTTCACCGAATAAGTATTTGAATTCTTGACATATCGACAAAGCGGAAAAAGAATTGGTTATGACAAATCGCGCAAATGATATTACATTTCGCACAAGAACGTATTCACTTACATAAGTGGATACAAACGGGGACGACGACGGTTGAGTCCGGATAAATCGTTACGTGCCCGGGAATCATGAAAGGATGTGTTATGGACGCTATCGTCAAATTCCTTGAAAAACACCAGCCCCTCTTCGACAAAATCTCGAGGAACATTTATCTGGTGGCGATCAAGGATGGCTTTCTCTCGAATATGCCAATTGTGCTGTTTTCGAGCCTGTTCCTTCTTCTTTCGACGCTCCCTGCCTATGTAGGCATCACGCTTCCGTCTGAGGTGCTGGATTTCTTCAATAAAATCTATGCATATACCATGGGGCTTCTTGGCATTATGGTGGCCGGCACCACGGCGAGCTCACTTGCCATGTCGATGAACCGTCGCATGCCTTCGGGTAAATCTCTCAACCCCACCTCGTGCATGGTTTGTGCCATGTGCGGCATGCTCTTGCTATCGGTGACGAACGATGTTGTCTCGATTGGCGGAGCAGATACATCTGTTTTTGAAACCGGCTATATGGGAACCAAGGGTTTTCTCGCTGCGTTCGTAGCCGCATTCTTGACCGTTAATATCTATAAGGTGTGCATTAGCCATAATGTGACGATCAAGCTTCCCAAAGAGGTCCCTGGCTCTATTGCGCAGAGTTTTCGCGATATCTTTGCATTTGGGTTTTCGATCCTTGCGTGCGCTTTTATCGATCTTGCGAGCCGCAAGCTGCTTGCTGTGCCGTTCGCCAATTTGGTATCCGCTCTCATCTCGCCGCTGTTCTCCGCGGTCGACACCTATCCTGGCATGGCGCTTATCGAAGGCGCGGTCGCGCTTTTCCAATTTATGGGTATCCACGGTGCTTCGGTTGTCATGAGTCCGATCAATGCTGCGCTCTACGGCAATACCGTTACCAATCTTGAGGTTTTCCAAGCAGGTGGACACCCGTCAATTGCTCTCACGCAGGACTTTACAAGCTTCATCGGCGGTCTGGGCGGTTCTGGCTGCACGTTCATCGTTCCTATTATCCTGATCATGTTTATGCGCTCCAAGCAGCTTAAAGCCATGGGCAAGGCATCGATTATCCCGGTGATTTTTGGAGTTAACGAGCCCGTTATCTTCGGTATGCCGATTGTTCTCAATCCCTATATGTTCGTGCCCTTCCTAGTGGCTCCTATGGTCAACGCCATTATCGGTAAAATTTTCATTGACGTCATTGGAATGAACGCCCCCATGTATACCATGCCGTGGGCGCTTCCCGGCCCAATTGGTGCATTCCTCACCACGGGTCTCGATCTGCGTTCTCTCGTATTGATGGCAGTGCTGTTGGTCGTTGACTTTGTGATTTACTATCCGTTCTGCAAGGCGTATGACCATCAGCTTTGTTTGGAAGAGTCTGCAAAGGAGACTGCAGGAACCTCGGATGCAGATGCTATTGCCGCACAGGAAAATGTCGCAAAAGCTCTCGAGGCGGTAAAGGACAAGGCGGAGCAGATCCGCGTGCTTGTGCTTTGCCAGGGTGCCGGCACTTCGACTCTCTTGGCAAATGCTCTTCGCGAAGGTGCCGCTGCTAAGGGTATCGATCTGGTTTCTCAGTCCGGTGCGTACGGAAGCCACTATGAGACGATGGATCAGTACAACGTGATTGTTCTGGCGCCCCAGGCACGCATGTACTATGACGCTATGAAGGCCGATACCGATCGCCTTGGAATTAAACTGCTCACCACAAGGGGTAAGGAGTATATCGACCTTACCAACGATCCCGAAGGTGCAATTGACTGGATCGTTCAGGAGCTGGCCAAATAGTGGATGCACTCCGTCGTTGATTCGTCGGTGTATAGTACGGCCCCGCAGCTTATTTTGAGCTGCGGGGCCGTATTTCGTTGAGTATCTAATTGAGACAATGAGCGCAACCGTCGTGAGATCGCATTGGCGCTCTCCGAGTCAACGACAAGCTGCCTTCCATATATGTGACCAATTCGCTTTCGGTGTTTAACCTGCTCGAGGCGCGCGAGGACTGCGACCTGTGTCTCGTGGGCGGTATGTACCGTCGCCGCACTGCCGCCTTTGTGGGGCCAACGGCCGAGGATACCCTGCGTGTGCTGGGCATCGATGCGGCGTTTATCGGCGCCAACGGCATCTTGGACGGTGACGTATCTACGTCCAACATGGACGAGGGCCGTATCCAGCAGCTCGCTTTTAGCAAAGCGGACTCGCGCTATCTGATCGCCGACTCCAGCAAGATCGGCAAGCGCGACTTCTACACCTTCTGCCGCTTGGACAATTTGGACGTCGTGGTGTGCGAGCCGGGTATTACCGCCGAGGATCGCGCCGCCATCGAGGAGCACGCGCAGGTCATTTGCTAGCTAGCGCAGCAGGAGGACTTTTGCCCTTGCCAGCGCGGGGTTACCGCTTCACAATGACGCGCAAATAACTTTGGGCAACAAGGATGAGGCTATTCTGAGATATGACTAGACTCCGTATCTCGTCTTTATGTCCCTTGAGAATGAATCGTAGTCTTCATAGAGCCCCTCTTTGCTTTCATCCTCGGCGTGGTTTACACGTTCAAGGAGCTTATCCTTTGAAGCCTCTTTTGTTATTGCGGCCTCGCTATCGGGTATTGTGGATTGCAAGAATAGTTCTAGAGCATGGACGTCTTTGAGTATGTAGCCTGTCGAACGACCCGCTCCTGTTTTTTCGATTGCGCTGCAACTAACAAGCTGACCGAGGGTTCGTTTAACGGTGACCTCGCTGATATCGGGGCAGTTGGATCGGATGTCGGATTTCTTAATGACGCCGGGTCTCTGTTGAAATAGAACAGCGATGCGCGCTTGCTTCGACATGGGACGAGTGCTTGATTCAATTAAGGTACGCTGCTCGAGCTGTCGGTAGGCGGCCAGGGTTGTTCCGAGCATGAAACGGATAAAGGGTACTTCGGTGTTTTGATTTTCATTCCATCCAGTGGAGCTTGCAGCGAGAGCGTTGTAGTAAAGCGCTTTGTTGTCTTCAATAAGTCGTTCGATGCTGATGTAACGCGCAACGTCGTATCCAGTCTTTTCGAGCAGCAGCGTTGTAAGGAGCCGGCTCATCCTGCCATTGCCATCGTTGAAGGGATGAATGCTAACAAAATCGAAGATAAAGCGGAGCGATATAAGGAGGGGATCGCAAACTTGGCGAGATAAAGCATCGTTGAGGGACTGGCAGGCTTCTTTAATAAGTCCCGGGGTTGCTAGGGCCGAAGGGGGCCTAAAGCGCACAAATCGATTTCCTTGATCGTCAATGGAGACGATTTCGTTATCGCTATCTTTCCAATGGCCTCCATACGAGATTGCCGTGTGCGCCATGAGGTCACGATGCAACTGCAGAATGACCGATGGCGTTACGGGAATGGAATCGTGTTGCTCGTGAATAAGCGACAGCACATCTCGGTATCCAGCAATTTCTTCCTCTGCGCGGGAGCTTGGCTTGGCGGAATACGCCATGATCGCTTTGAGTCTTTTTTGGGTGGTAACAATTCCCTCAAGTCCGTTGGAGGATTGGGTGCTTTGGATCTTAGCTTCCTCCATAAGGGACGATAGGAGTTCGGGTTTGACTTGACTCAGAACAAGCTGTCGGCCTTTATGCTCGCGTATCGAGAGGAGGAGGTTGGTGATTGGAGTTGCTTCGAGTTCCGCTGGGACTGTGGTGTAATCGAACTGGCGCATGCGGCTCCTTTCGGTATCACGAACATACTTTCGATATCATAATACCATTAAATGATACCGAAAGTATGTTCGTGATACCGAAAACTAGAAATCATGCTTCATAACTGCTTGGAAAGTTTGGATTTGACTATCTTATTGTCTTGATCTGTAACATCTAGACGGTCAAAAGTGGTCTACATGTTACAGATCGAGATTGTTCGGCCCGGGCCACCCGTTCGTCTAAATCTGTAACAGCTAGGGCCGAAAATCCCTGCTAGATGTTACAGATCGAGACGAATGATCCGCTCGAGCTCACCAAAAACAAAAAGGCCGCATGCGAACCCGTGGAGGGATTCGTATGCGGCCGACAGGGGGTATGCGGCAAAAGTTAGGCCATAAGCAGGCCGGTCTCCGCGACGTTCTTGTACCAGTACGCGCTCGCCTTGGGATAGCGCTTCTGGGTCTCAAAGTCGATGTAGAACAGGCCATAACGCTTGTTGTAGCCGTTGGTCCAGGAGAACTGGTCCTGCAGCGACCACACAAAGTAACCGTCGACGTTTACGCCGCCGTCGATTGCCTTGAGGATCCACGCGAGATGCTGACGCATGTAGTCGATACGAGGGGCGTCATCGATAAAGCCATCCTCGAAGTCGTCCTTATAGCCCATGCCGTTCTCGGTGATGTAAATCTTCTTGTAGTTGGGGTAATCGTTCTTAATGCGCAGCAGCAGGTCGTACAGGCCCTCGGGATAGATGATCCAGTCCCAATCGGTGGTGGGTACGCCTTCACGCACGCATGACTCGCCCACGCCCTTGAGGAACCAGCGCGAGGAGCCCTTGTCGCCGGTGCCATTGTGGTTGATGTCGTTTTCGCCCTCGGCGGCACGCAGGAACTGACACTTGTAGGTGTTGACGCCCAAGCAATCGTTGTAGGGGAGCGCGGCGGTCAGCGCGGCGATGTCCTCGTCACGAACGTCAAGCTCGCCGCCGGCGATATGGGCCAGCTTGGTCGCGGCCTCCATGGTGTCGGCTGCATAGTGGCCGCGGAAGGTGGCGTCGAGTACCCAGCGGTTGTTGATGACGTCGGCCATACGAGCCGCCTCGCAGTCGGCAGCGCTGTTGGGATCGAGGGGATACTTGGGCTCCAGGTTCTGGACAATGCCGATCTCGCCCTCAAAGCCGCCCTCATGGAAGGCGACGACAGCCTTGGCGTGGGCCACCATCATGTTGTGCATGAGCTGGAAGGCCTTGTCCAGGCGATACTTCTCGCCGTGCGGCCAGTTGCCGACGATAAAGCTGCCCTCGGCGGTCGCGGGAATCTCGTTAAAGGTAAACCAGTGCTTGACCTCGGTGAACTCGGCAAAGCAGAACTTGGCGTACTCGACAAAGGCGTCGATCGTCGTGCGCGTCAGGAAGCCCTCGCCGCCGTTCTGGTAAAAGGCCTCGGGCGTATCAAAGTGATCGAGCGTGACATAGGGGATAACGCCAGCTTTGTTGCAGGTGGCGAAAAGCTCGTGATAGAAGGCAACACCCTCGGGGTTGATCTCGCCAGTACCGTTGGGGAAGATGCGGCTCCAAGCGATGGAGACGCGGATACCGTTGATGCCGAAGCGCTGGCACAGGTCGATATCGACCGGGTACTTGTTGTAGAAGTCGCTTGCGGGATCGGGGGAGAAGCGACCCTGGGCTGCCAGGAAATCGTCCCAGGGCACTTTGCCCTTGCCGTGCGTGCGGGTCTCGCCCTCAACCTGGTAAGCGGCGGTGGCGCCGCCAAACACAAAGCCGTCGGGGAACTGCATGGGGTTGGTCATGAGTCATCCTTTCTGTGGGATACGAATAGGGAGAGGTACCCGAACTGGGGATCCGGGCACCAACAGAGGGAGGAACTAGTCGAGGTTCTCGCGGAGCCACTTGATGGCGCCGGCGGGGTCGCGAGTAAGGTCGATATATTCCTTACCGCGCGGAGCGAGCAGCTTAATGCCCAGGCGATCGGTGTCGGCCTTCATGTCGTTGTAGTAGCTACGAACCTGCGGGGCGAGCACGATGACGTCGTACTGATCCATGATGGCAGTGTGCTGGCCATAGGCGCCTGCGGAGGAAGCGATGTTCTCTCCGGTCTGTGCAGCACCTTCCTTGATGGCGTTGGCAAGCATGGCAGAGGTGCCGGCGCCGGCGCACAGGACGAGGACCTTCAGGCCATCGACGTCCTTCTTAGCGGATGCGTCGGAGGCGGGCTCGGGCTGATCGGCGACAGGCTTGCTGTCGGCGGCGGCAACGGTCGTCTCGACGGAAGCGGTGGCCTGCTCGACAGCGGGCGCAGAGGTGCTGGCGGCGATGGTGGCAACACCATCGGACTCGAGACCCAGCTCGGCGGCGCGCTCGGCCTCCTGGTCGCAGAGCAGCTTATCGTATGCCTTCAAGAACGGCAGGTAGATGATGGCGTCCAGCAAGATGATGATCGCGACAAATACCAGGGCGATAAGCTGGAAGTTCGTGGTGATGAAGATGCCGATGGGGGCAGGGGTAGCCCAAGGCACCACGAAGGAGAAGCCGTTCATGCCCACGTTGTCGATAAAGAACTTGGCAACACTTACGTTGACGCAGCCGGCGGCAACAAAGGGGATGAGCATGTAGGGGTTAAGGATCATCGGCGCGCCAAAGAGCAGCGGTTCGTTGACGGCGAAGGCAACAGGAACAATCGAGGCCTTACCGACGGCTTTGAGCTGCTTGGACTTCATAAAGAGAATCAGCAGAAGCGGCACGATGAACGTGGCGCCGGTGCCGCCGAACTCACCCACGAGCGACATGTTGAAGGTGAGGGAATGGGCGGGGTGACCACCGGCCAGCAGAACCTGCAGGTTCTCGGCCTGGTTGGCAAGACGGATGGGGTCGATGCCCGGCTGGACAATCGAAGGACCATGGACACCGATGAACCAGAAGAACGCGGTGGCTGCCTGGATAAGGATAAGGCCAGGATAGGTTTCTGCCGCAGTGAAGAGCGGGGAGAGCAGCTTGATGAGCAGCTCGGAGAACGGAACGCCCATGAGGTTGCGCACGACAACATCGATGATGCCGCAGATGATGACGGCGCCGCCAAAGGGGATAATGTCGCGGAAGTTCTGAGCGATGGCGCCCGGGACCTCCTTGGGCAGCTTAATGGTCAGATCGCGCGAGACACAGAACTTATAGACCCAAACGGTAATGAACGCGGCGATATAGGCCGAGAACAGACCGCGCGTGCCCATGCTGGTGCAATCGAAGACCGAAAGTTCGGAGCCGTTGAACTTGGTGGTGAACTGCGTAACAGCGAGCAAAAGCATGCTGCACTGGGCGGCCACCATGGTGGAACCGTCGTTGAGCACTTTGCCGGCGGGCATGCGACGGTTCATGGATGCCGTGAAGTTCTTGGCAGTGGTGCCGGCAACCATGATGCCCATGACGCCCATGGTGAAGTTGTAGAGCTTGTTGCACCAGTCGATGAGCGGCTGGGGCAGCGTGATGCCGACTACGCCGGGAAGGGTGGCAATGAGCAGAAAGATCGAAGAGGTGAGGACAATGGGCATGCACCCAAGGAATCCGTCCTTGATGGCCTGGAGGTAGATGTTCCTCGAGATCTTCTCAAAGAACGGTTGATGCTTTTCGAGCATCTTTACGATGGCGTCCATAGAGCTCCTTTGCTACTTAATGCGCGATGCATGTGGATGGAACTGATCGTCGATGGATGGTCAGGACTGCCCGGAAACCTTCCTGCTTAAGGAAGGCATTGCGAAATGACAACGTAGGACATTTCGTTAATGACAACGTAAGACATTTTTGGAAGAGCGACAAGGATATACGGGTGAGCGGTCGATATTGTCCGGTAAACGGTCGATTTATCAGTCAGGCAGGTAGTGTATGCTAGAACGCAAAAAACAAGCGATGCAAAACCGACTGGAGAAGTAGTGGCAACGATGGACAAGAAAAATGTCTCAATGAACGATGTGGCGATTGCCGCGGGCGTTTCTCTCAAGACGGTTTCGCGTGTGATCAACGAGCCCGATAGCGTGCGAGAGTCGACACGCGATAAGGTTCATTCGGCCATGGAGGCGCTCGGGTTTCGAGCCAACTTTGCCGCGCGTTCACTCAAGTTGGGCCGTTACGGGTGCATCGGCGTGGTGATGTTCCACTTGTCGGGCGGCGCCGTGGACATGATTGACGGTATCGCCGATGCCGCCGAAGAGCGAGGCTTTGCGCTCACGATGATTAAGAAGCGCGCAGGGGAGAAGATGACCCTTGCCGATGCGGCGCGCAGGATGTCGCAGCTGCCTGTTGATGGCATGATCTTCAACCTGCGTCAGATGGTCGATGACTTTGATACCTTTGAGGCTCCGAAAGACCTCAAGACGGTGATTATCACGCCGATGGAGCATCCTACCTGCTCTACCGTCAGTGACGATCAAGAGGGTGGTGCGCGCATGGCGTGCGAGTACTTCTTGAATCGCGGGCACAAGAACGTGTACTTCGTCTCTGGTAAGAAAGAGTCACTGTCGAGCCAGTGCCGTATGAAAGGTTGGCGTGCGGCACTCGAGGCGCGTGGCATTGAGCCGCCCGAGCCTCTGCAAGGCGATTGGAATGCGGATAGTGGCTATGCCGCGGGCCTTGTGCTTGCCGATAAGCCCGATTGCACGGCGGTCCTCGCTGCTAACGACTGCATGGCAAACGGCGTGATGATGGCTCTACGTGACAAAGGGCTCAGTGTGCCCAATGATGTGTCCGTGATCGGCTTCGACGATGAGCTCTATAAGACGATTCCCAACTCGATTCTGACGTCGGTGAAGTTTCGCCACCGCGAGCTGGGCGTCCGTGCGCTTAACGAGGTCGTCGCAGGTCTGGAAGCCCCGAGCTCCAGAAGCCGTACGCTCGTCTCGGGCGTGTTGGTCGAGCGTTCCAGCGTAAAGGACTTGCGGGCGTAGACGTGCTCGGCCTGTTCGTCTAAATCTGTAACAGGTAGGGCCGAAAATCTCAGCTAGTTGTTACAGATTTAGACAATTCGGTCCGGTATATTCCGTTTGTCTCGATCTGTAACGTCTAAGCGGTCAAAAGTGGTCTACATGTTACAGATTGAGATTTTCGGCTTGGCCTGTGCGTTCATCTCGATCTGTAACAGCTAGGACCGAAAAACTCGGCTAGATGTTACAGATTGAGATGAACAGGAGGACGGGTGCGGTCTAAACAAAATGGCCCGCGCATCACACATCGATGCACGGGCCATTTATTGTCTGCAAGCGGCAGGTGGTGTCAGCGTCTTATGCCTCGAGGTTTTCCTCGATCCAGGCGACGGCGCCCTTGGGATCCTTAGTGAGGTCGATGTACTGTTTGCCCTTGGGCGACAGCAGCGTGATGCCCAGGCGGTCGGTGTCGGCCTTCATCTCGTTGTAATAGGTGCGAACCTGCGGAGCCAGGACGATGACGTTGTACTGGTCCATGATGGCGTAGTGGCTGCCGTAGGCACCGGCGTTGGCGGTAATGTCGATGCCCAGCTCGTCGGCGCCTTCCTTAAGCGCGTTGGCGAGCAGTGCAGAGGTGCCGGCGCCAGCGCACAGAACCAGAACCCTCAGATCCTTGCCCTTAAGGGCGGACGGAGCTGCGGAGGCCTCAGTGGCAGAAGCGGTCTCGACAACAGGAGCCTCAACGGCGGGGGCGGCAGCGGTCTTGACGGCCTTGGTCTCCTCGGCCTCTTCTTCGGCCAGGGTCTCGGCCTCCTGCTTGCACAGGACGTTGTCGTAGGCCTTGCAGAACGGGTAGTAGATTAAGAAGTCAACGACCAGCAGGACGACAGCCAGGACCAGAGAGATCGGCTGGAAGTTGGTGTCGATGAAGGTGCCGATCGGTCCGGGGAGTGCCCACGGCATGGCATAGATAAAGCCGTTCATGCCCAAAAAGTCGATGAAGAACTTACCAATGAGGACGTTGGCCACGGGGGCAAACAGGAACGGGATCAGGAAGTACGGGTTGAGGATGATGGGCGCGGCGAACAGCAGCGGTTCGTTGACGGCGAACATCACGGGTACGACAGAGGCTTTGCCGACGGCCTTGAGCTGCTTGGAGCGCATAAAGAGCAGGAAGATGATCGGGACAATGAACGTGGCGCCGGTGCCGCCGAGTTCGCCGATGTAGTTACCGAAGTTCTCGGTCAGGGCGAGGGCGGGGTGACCGCCGGCCTGCAGCGTGGCGAGGTTGGTGGTGATGTTGCCAAACAGCGCGGCGTTGAGGGCAGGCTTAACGACCGAGGGGCCGTGGATGCCCATGAACCAGAACAGCGGGATCATGAACCAGATGAGGGCGAGGCCGGCGTAGGAATCGGCAGCGGCGAACAGCGGGCTCACCAGCGTGGAGATGACGTTGGCAAACGGGACGGCCAAGCAGGTGCGGCAGATAACGTCGATGACGGCGACAAACAGGATGGAGAAGCTGAAGGCGAAGATGTCGCGGAAGTTCTGGGCGATGGCGCCGGGGACTTCTTTGGGCAGCTTGATGGTGATGTCTCGCTTAATGCAGAAGGCATAGATGTTGACCGTGGCAAATGCGGCGACAAAGGAGCTCAGCAGGCCCTTGGTGCCCATGTTGTCGGTAAAGAACACCGAGACATCGGCACCGTCGATCTTGGCACTCGTCTGGGTAACGGCCAAGATGAGCATAGCGCACATGGCGGCGACCATGGTGCTCGTGGCGTTGATGGCCTTGCCGGCAGGCATGCGGCGGTTCTTGGAGCCGGTCAGCGCGCTTGCGGTGGTGCCGGCGACCATGATGCCCACGACGCCCATCGTGAAGTTGTAAACCTTGTTGCAGAAGTTCACGACGTCGACGTTCCACCAGTCGGGCAGCGTAAAGCCGCCGACCGTGGCGACAACGCCCGGCAGGGTCGAAATAAGCAGGAAGACAGAAGAAGACAGGATGATGGGCATTGCTGCCAAAAAGCCGTCTTTAATGGCCTGAAGGTAGATGTTCTTAGAGACCTTGTCGAAGTACGGCTGACCTTTCTCCAAGAACTTAACGATCGATTCCATAGTTCACGCTCCTCTTTGCATGAAATCTTAATGGCATGGACGTTGAAAACCTATATGGTCTCCCGCTTGCTAAAAGCCCGGGTGCAGGCGGGGTCGGTCCCAGGGGGAGAGAGGGGAGCGGCTGGGTTTGTATCGCATAGGGCCGCTCCCCTCTCGGGGGAAAGCGAGGCGATGCGCTACTGCGCGTCCGCCATAGTGTCGGCGAGCTCCTTGTACCAGAGTGCCGACTGCTTGATGTAGCGTTTTTGCGTGTCGAAGTCGATGTAGAACAGGCCGTAGCGCTTGTTATAGCCATTGGCCCACGAGAACTGGTCCTGCAGGCTCCAGATAAAGTAGCCCTGGACGTCGACGCCCTCGGCGCGCGCCTGGAGCACCTTCTCCATGTGCTGGTCGACAAAGTCGATGCGCTCGGGATCGGCGACGATGCCGTTTGCGTCGGGCTCGGGGTCCTTGTGGCCCAGGCCGTTTTCGGTGATATAGATGACGGGGAGGTTGGGATAGGTGGCGCTGATGTGCTTGAGCGTGTCGTAGAGGCCTTGCGGGTAGATGAGCCAATCCCAGTCGGTGGTGGGGATACCCGGCATATCGACCTGCTGCCCGACGCCCTTAAACTTAAAGCACGAGGTGCCCTTGTCTCCGGTGCCGTTAAAGCTGTTGGTGGACTCGCCATCGTAGGCGGCGATAAACGCCGACTGATAGTAGTTGAGGCCGAACATATCGTTGCGGGGCGCCGCCTTGGCGAGCTCCTCCATGTCGCTGTCCTCAACCGTAAGCGTGGCGTTGTTGGCACGCAGAATCTCGTTGATGAGTGAGAGGGTGCGCGCGGAGTAGTGACCCAGGAAGGCGCCGTCCATGATGAAGTCGGTGTAGAAGGCGTTGTACAGGTCGGCGGCGTGCTGGTCGGCGGGCGAGTCGGTGGCAGGATATGCCGGCGTCAGGACGTTGACCATGCCAATGCGTCCGCCCAGGTGCTCGGTCTCGTCAAGATCCTTATACAGGTTGACGGCGCGGGCGTGGGCAACGAGCTCGTTGTGCTGGCTCTGGATGCCGCTCGTCACATCAAAGTGATGGTTGGGCGGGAAGTTGCCTTGGATGTATTGGGAGTGCGAGAGGCTGATGAGCTCGTTGATGGTGAACCAATTCTTGACCTCGCGGAACTCGCGGAAGCAGAACTCGGCATAGCGCACATAGGCGTCGACGGTCTTGCGGTTGAGCCAGTCGCCCTGGTTGAACAGGGCGGCGGGGGAGTCAAAGTGATGCAGGGACACATAGGGCTCGACGCCATACTTTTTGCAGCAGGCGAACAGCTCGTGGTAGTGCTTAACGCCCTCGGCGAGGGGCTCGGCATCGTCGCCGTTGGGGAAGATGCGGGTCCAGGCGATGGACACACGGATGGCGTTGAGTCCATGCTCGGCAGAAAGGCGGATATCCTCCTCGTAGCGGTTGTAGAAATCACTGGCCGGGTCGGGCAAAAAGCGACCCTGGGCGACAAGGTAATCGTCCCACATGGTCTCACCCTTGCCTGCCACCTTCGTGGAACCTTCCGTTTGGTACGCGGCGGTTGCGGCGCCCCAAACAAAGCCCTTCGGCAGCTGCTGTACGCGGTTTAGCAAAGACATATGCATACACCCTCTCGTCTCGCTGTTCGATATTGTGCGTTTGCGCTCAGGAGGCTCCCTGGTTAGCGTTCAGCGGTGAAAAAGCCCGATAAACACTATCTTAAAATGATTAGAACCAAAATGAGCACGTGAATATTTGACAATGAGCACGTTAACATCCGGCTGGGATGTATAGAAACAAAACAACTTCAAACAGCCGCGAACGGTTGTATTTGTTCGGTAAGCGGTTTTGATTGACAGAAGTTTTCATGTTGTGGTATATGGCTCGGGTATCATGAGCACGTTATCAATGTATGTACGATGCGCCATGGGCGCGGGGAATAGTTGGGAAGCAGGTTAGCGTGGAAGGCATGGCTCAGCAGACAAGGAATGGTCATTCGGCGAGCGCGGCAGAGGTTGCGGCGCTCGCTGGCGTGAGCCGCCAGACTGTGTCTCGCGTGGTCAACGGTATGCCCAACGTGACGGAAAAGACGCGCAAGCGTGTGCTGGCCGCCATGGAAGAGCTGGGCTTTCGTCCCAATTTTGCTGGAGCGGCGTTGCGCGGCGGGTCGTATCGTTCTATTGGCCTGTGCATGTACAACATCACACGTGTCGGTAACCTGGCGACGCTCGAGGGTATCATGCAAGCGGCGCGCGAGCACGATTTTGCCGTCACTATGATCGAGATGGGCGGCGACAAGCCCTATACACTTGCCGATGCCTCGCGCCGCATGGTCGAGCGACCCGTCGACGGCATGATTCTCAACATGAACCGCATGGCTCCCGATTTTGAGGAGTTTGTTCCCCAGCCGGGAGTGCGAACGGTCATCCTGTCCATGTATGCGCATCCGCGCTGCACGACGATCGACTCCGACCAGTATGGTTCGTGCGAGCTGTTGACCAATTATCTGCTGGAACATGGTCACTCGAATATGCGGTTTGTGGCGGGTCCGGAAAACTCGATTTCCTCGCGTTTTCGTGAGGCCGGTTGGCGCGATACGCTGGGTCGTGCTCATGTCGATGCCGCTCCGATGCTGCGTGGCGATTGGAGTGCGGACAGTGGGTACGCCATGGGCGAGCGGATTGCGGCCGAGGTGCTTGCCGGCGGGTCGCAGACGCCGACTGCCGTGCTTGCGGCAAATGACCAGATGGCGCTGGGCGTTATCGCCGCGCTCGAGAACGCGGGCCTGTCCGTGCCCGACGACGTGAGCGTGGTTGGTATCGACGACGCACTCGAGGGACTTGTTCCTCACAATCGGCTGACGACGCTGCGATTTGATTTGCGCGGTGTCGGTAAGCTTGCGTTTGAGGCGGCGATTGGAGAGAGCTTGTCTATCGAGGCGATTCATGTGCCGAGCACGCTGGTCGAACGCTCGACTGTTAGGGACATACGGGGTTAGGTCCTACTCCGTCTGTCTCGATTTGTAACAGGTAGACGGTCAAAAGCGGGCTACGTGTTACAGATTTAGATTCTTCGGAAAGAGCAATCCTGTTCGTCTCAATCTGTAACAGCTAGGACCCAAAAACTCGGCTAGATGTTACAGATTGAGACAAACGGACCCCGAACCGCCCAAAAAGGCCGGGGGCGGCGCGCCGTGTGACGTGCCGCCCCCGGCTGAGAAATGGGGACAGGTTATGTGGGCGGTGCAACTCCGCCAACCGCTCGCCGCAAGCCGCTAGTCCAGACGACGGGTCTGCGCCACGTGCTTATACCAGTAGGCGCTTGCCTTGGGCGTGCGCTTCTGGGTTTCAAAGTCAACGTAGAAGAAGCCGTAACGCTTGTTGTAGCCATTGGTCCAGGAGAACTGATCCTGCAGGCTCCACAGGAAGTAGCCGCCTACGTTGACGCCAACCTCCATGGCCTTGAGCAACCAGCGCAGGTGCTGCTCGATGTAGTCGATGCGCGGCTGGTCGTCCACAAAACCGTCCTTGTAGGGGTCCTTGTAGCCCATGCCGTTCTCGGTGATGAAGATCTGCTTGTAGTTGGGGTAGCGCTGCTTAATGTAGACGAGCAGATCGAACAGGCCCTCGGGATAGATGATCCAGTCCCAGTCGGTGGTGGGGATACCAGGCTTGTTCACATGCTCGCCAATACCCTTAACGCGCCAGCGGCCGGTGCCCTTCTCGCCCGTACCGTTGTGGTGCAGGTCGTTCTCGCCATCGTAAGCCTTCAAGAAGCGGCACTGGTAGTTGTTAACGCCCAGGTAGTCGTTGTAGAGCGCGGCCTCGCGCATAATCTCGAGGTCCTCGTCCAGGATCTCGATG
>CABUZD010000007.1 GCA_902495945.1 uncultured Collinsella sp. | reverse complement strand
GGGACGGGAGCAGCTATACTACTCTCAGTAGTTAAGGGTCGCGGATTGGCCGCGTCACCGCTCTCAACAGGAGGTCATTGTTTATGGCAGATCAAAAGCCGGTTGTCGGGATCATCATGGGTTCCAAGTCCGATCTGGGCGTTATGGAAGGTTGCACCGCCGAGCTCGAGGCGCTGGGCGTGCCCTATGAGCTTGTCATTGCGAGCGCACACCGCACACCGGCGAAGGTCCACGAGTGGGCTTCGACTGCCGCCGATCGCGGTATCAAAGTGATTATCGCCGCCGCCGGCAAGGCCGCTCACCTGGGTGGTGTCGTGGCTGCCTTTACGCCGCTGCCGGTCATCGGCGTGCCTATGAAGACGAGTGACCTGGGCGGCATGGATTCGCTGCTGTCGATGGTGCAGATGCCTTCGGGCGTGCCCGTGGCCTGTGTTGCCATCAACGGCGCCAAGAACGCCGCCATCTACGCCACGCAGATTCTGGGCGCTTGTGACCCCGAGTACCGCAAGGTTATCGAGAAGATGAAGCAGGAGATGGCCGACGCCTAGGCGTTCCGCCGTTTCACCGCAGTATAAGGAGAGCCATGTCCGACTATCAGGGAAAACGATTCAAGGCTTCTCAGATTCCCGATCCATCGAAGCCGGGTGCTGCCCATGCGGCGCAGCAGGGTCGGGCATCCTCTCCTCAGCAGCCGCGCGCGCCGCGCTCCGTGACACCGGCGACGCATCGTCGACAGGACGCGCCGGCCGCATATCGACCTTCATCTTATAGCACCGCTAAGAAGCCGCCCCGGTCTTCATCGCGTGCCACGCCGTCGGATTACACCGAGCCGCCACGTAAAAAGCGCCGCTCCATCATTCCTATTCTGCTTATTATCGTGGGCATCGGTCTGATTGTCGCCGCCGCCGCCATCTTTATCAATGCGCAGATTGGTTACAAGCAGGCGAGCGAGTCGTACCAAAAGATCGAAAAACAATATGTAAGCGATAAGGACGCCAGCGGCGTGCCGACTATCGACTTCGATGCGCTTGCTCAGACAAACCCCGAGATTGTGGGTTGGATTTACGCGCCGGGAACCAACATCAACTATCCTGTGGTGCAGACCAACAACAACTCCAAATACCTCAACACGCTGTTCGATGGCACGGCCAATGCGTCTGGGGCCATTTTCCTGGATAGCGATGACGCCGCGCCGGGAATGGTTGATCAGCAGACCACGATCTACGGCCACCATATGAACGATGGGTCGATGTTCAACGTGATTTCGGATACGACTGACCAGGCAACGTTCGATAGCATTGAATATGTGTACTACATCACGCGGGATGCGACGTATAAGCTGCGTCCGCTGGCGACCAAGGTGGTCGAGGACACGTATGCCAAGGCGCGCACGACCAATTTTGAGGGCGACGATGGGCTTAAGAACTATCTGTCCGAGATGCTCGACGGTGCCTCTGCCGTGGCGAGCGATGCCACCGACCGTGCCGCTTCGGCAACCAAGGTCGTAACGCTTGTGACCTGTCGTTCGTTATCGCTGAGCAACACGCGTGCCGTCATGGTGCTCACGCCGGTCGAGGAATAGATAATGGGCTACTCAATGACGGTGAAAGGGGAAATGATGCTCGAGAATGGCAAAACGATGCCTTCGGTTGATGCTTGGCTGCGCGAGGCCAAGGCCGATTCGTCGGCACCTGCGTGCGGTATGTATCTGACACATAACGGTGTGGTGCGCGCGACGCCCAAGGCCGAGGCGCGCGGTGTCGAGACCGATGGCGTGGCGCCGGGCCACAAGGTGGGCGGCATGGTGTTCGGCTACGACGCCAGCAAGGTGCAGGCTGCTATCGAGGCCACGCGCGCGATGCCGGGTATCGGCTATGTGCGCGTGTGGTTGGCAAGCGGCGAGCTTGCCGTAGGTGACGACATCATGCTCGTGCTCATCGGCGGGGACATTCGTCCGCACGTGGTCGATGCGCTGCAGGCGCTCGTCGGCACCATCAAGAATGAATGCGTGAGTGAGGTCGAGCGCGAGGCGTAGAGGCTTGCGTCGATAGAAGGCTCGTTTATAAAAATGCCCGCCGGTACGTGTGATACCGGCGGGCATTTTGCGTTTTGGGCGCGGTTGGCGCTACACGCGCGTCGCATCCTTGGGGCTCATGGTCATGCTCTGGAAGCGATTCTCCATAAAGTCATTATCGAAGTACTTGCCGTAGAACTGCGCAACGGGAATATCCGGTTCCGTGCCGTTGACGCGCTGATACCAATAATCGAGCGACTGCAGCGTCATGACGCCATCGACCAGCATAATGATGGTGAAGATGACGGTAGCCGAGTAGCGGCTCTTCCACGGAATCATGTTGATGAGCTTGAGCAGCCTCGGCAGCAGCAGCTTGATCCAGATGAGGCCACCCAGGCCCCACAGGCAGGCGAAGCCCGTGCAGGTACGTCCGCCGGTAAGGACGGCGAGCGGATCGGGCATGCCAAAGAGCTTCATATGCGAGTAGCTCCACGAGACCACGCCAAACGAGGTCTGCATAAACCAGCCCACGAACACCTCAAAGCTTGCACCGAGCAGCGCACTCACCAAAAAGATAATGATGGGGTTCTTTTTATAGAAGCGGTTGAGCAGCATGGTCATAAGCACGGCGCCAAATCCGTAGATGGGGCTGAAGGGGCCAAACAGCATGCCGGCGCGGTTCTGGTAGACGCCCGGGTCGTCGACCGTCATGTGCCAGATGTCCTCGGCGATCAGGCCGAGTATGCAGCAGACAAAGAATACCCAGAACAGGTTGAAGTAGTTGAGCTTGATATAGCCTTCGCCGGTTTCATCGCGCCCGAGCATGCCCTCGGCGGCGGCGTCGCGATCGAGCATTTCCTGCAGGCGGCGCTGCAGCTCGCGCTCCTGGCGCAGCGTGGGGTCGACGGTGGCCGAAAGCGCGACGAGGATGCCGAGCTGGATGGCAGGGCGAAGCAAGAAGGGCCCGATGCCCTGGAGCATCACGTCAACCAAAAGCTCGACGACGGTGAATGCAATAAGGATGTAGGACAGGCGAGCGGCGTTGCGGCGCTGGTTTTTGATAAGGTCCAGGCCAAAGATGATCAGGATGACGGCGCTTGCCGCAGAGAGCATGATGCCGGCGACGATAAGGCCGACCGCGACGAGCGTGTTGTCGCCGAGCTTGGCGGCGGCGTTGCCGTTGATGAGCGCGGTGATGACCTGCCACATAAAGGCGCCGACCGAAGGGAGCGTGCCCACGCCGGACAGGATGCACAGGACAGCGTACACCTTAATGATGAGGGGGATCTTCTTGACCTCCGTGGCGCTGGGGACGCTGGGGTCGAGTTCGTTTCGATCCATACATAACCTTTCTCGTTTTGCTGTAGGTACAAGGATACGCCGCCGACCTGCCAAAAGACAGGACGAACGTCCCAATTGCAACAATGCAAGCCCCAACGGCGGGCGAGACGCGTCGCAACGGAAGTATGCGGGATCGTCGGCCCCGAGGCGGTTGCCCAATAAAATGTTTGGCTGCAAAACGGATTATAAGCTCGGTGGGCTTTTAAAAAGCGCTGTTCATGCGCGGGAGTGCTTGTCTTGCCGTGCGTATAATAGGGCAGGTAACGCCAAATAACGAGGCTCTGAGGGGATGCCATGTCTCAAGAAACCATCCACGCGGCCGAGCGTGCCGCGGGACAGGTGAAGACCATGTCGACGTATGATCCGGACTCCGACCAGCTGCATGAGGAATGCGGCATTTTTGGTGTGTGGGCACCCGATCGCGATGTGGCTCGACTGACGTACTTTGGTCTGCGTGCGCTGCAGCACCGTGGCCAGGAATCGGCGGGAATCGCCGTGGGTGATGGCGGCACGGTTATGGTTCGCAAAGACCTGGGACTGCTCGATCGCGTGTTCTCCAACGCCGACCTGTCGACGCTCTCCGGCCAGCTGGCCGTGGGGCACGTGCGCTATGGCACTGCCGGTGCCAAGAGCTGGGAAGCCTCGCAGCCGCATCTTTCTACCATCAACAGCGTCATTATCGCGCTTGCTCACAACGGCACTCTGGTCAACACCGACGAGCTGCGCCGCCAGCTAATCGAGTTGGGCGTGCCGTTCCTCTCCAATTCGGATTCCGAGGTCGCGACCAAGCTTATCGGCTACTTTACCCAGCGTACGGGCCACCTGCGCGAGGGCATTCGCAAGACCATGGAGCTCGTGCGCGGCGGCTACGCCATGACGCTCATCAACGAGCAGGCGCTCTACGCCTTCCGCGATCCGCACGGCATTCGCCCGCTCGTGCTGGGCAAGCTGGTGGACGAGGGTCTGGACCAAGCCGATGCCGCATCCGTTTCGCAGCTGCCGTCGCAGGACGGCGCCGCAACGGTCGACTCCGCCGTCCGTGTCACGCGCGCCGGCGGCTGGGTCGTTGCTTCCGAGACCTGCGCACTCGACATCGTGGGTGCCGAGTACGTCCGTGACGTCCGTCCCGGCGAGATCTTGCGCATCAGCGCCGAGGGTCTGGTATCCGAGCAGGGCGTGCCTGCAGCCGAAGAGCCCGCCAACTGCATCTTTGAGCAGGTCTACTTCGCCCGTCCCGACTCCATCATGAACGGCAAGAGCGTCTATGCCTGCCGTTACGACATGGGTCGTCAGTTGGCACATGAGGAGCCCGTCGAGGCCGACCTGGTCATCGGCGTGCCCGACTCCGGCCTGCCGCCCGCGGAGGGGTATTCGCACGAGAGCGGTATTCCCTTTGGCGAGGGCCTTATCAAGAACCGCTATGTGGGCCGTACGTTTATCGAGCCTACGCAGGAGCTGCGCGCCATGGGCGTGCGCATGAAGCTCAACCCGCTGCGCGACAACATCGAGGGCAAGCGCCTGGTCGTCATCGACGACTCCATCGTGCGCGGCACCACCATGGTGCAGCTCGTCAAGATGCTGCGCAACGCTGGCGCCAAGGAGATTCATATCCGCATCAACTCGCCCGAGGTCATCTGGCCGTGCTTCTACGGTATCGATACCGACGTGCAGTCGCAGCTTATCAGCGCCAACAAGACGGTCGACGAGATTTGCGAGTACATCGGCGCCGATTCGCTGGCCTTCCTTTCGGTCGAGGGCCTGCTGAAGGTCATGCCCAAGGGCGGTTACTGCGATGCGTGCTTTACCGGCCGCTACCCCGTGGCGATTCCCGAGAGCTTTGGCCGCGACAAGTTTATGGAGGGCTTTAAGCCCCGCAACCTGGATAAGCCGCTGCACTTTGACGACGACGCCGTGGTCGAGAAATACGACGACCGCAGCTGGGAAGAGGAGCACGGCGAGGCCTAAAACCTGCCATTTAGGGACAGGTTCATTTTGGTAGGTTTTACCTGCTGTTTTATTGATATGACGGCGTGTGCTGTTATGGCGCACGCCGAAATGAACGCAACTATGAGTACCGTTTGGCGCCCGCGCGGCAAACGGTAGTGGGAGAGGAAGGCTCAGATGAGCGACAGCAAGCATGTGACGTATGAGGATGCCGGCGTCGATACCGCCGAGGGCGGCCGCGCCGTCGACGCTATTAAGCAAATGGTTAAGGACACCAACCGCCCCGAGGTTATCGGCGGTATCGGTGGCTTTGGTGGCTTATTCTCGGCCGCCGCGCTTAAGGATATGGAAGACCCGATTCTGATTAGCGGTACCGACGGCGTGGGCACCAAGCTCGTGCTCGCCCAGATCATGGATCGTCACGAGACGGTGGGCCAGGACCTGGTCGCCATGTGCGTCAACGACATTCTGGCTTCGGGCGCCGAGCCGCTGTTCTTCCTGGACTACGTTGCCATCGGCCACATCGAGGTCGAGCACATGGCAAAGATCATCAAGGGTGTGGCCGACGGCTGCAAGCTCGCGGGCTGCGCGCTCGTGGGCGGCGAGATGGCCGAGCACCCCGGCGTCATGGCGCCTGCCGACTACGACCTTGCCGGATTTACCGTGGGTGTCGTCGACCGTCCCAAGATGCTCGACCCCGCAAACGTCCGCCCGGGTGATGTGATCCTGGGTTTGCCTTCCACCGGCGTGCACTCCAACGGCTACTCGCTCGTGCGCAAGGTCATCGGCGTCGACGGCATTAAGCCGGGCACGCCCGAGGCCGCCGCTAAGGCCGAGGAGCTGAGCCGTCCGCTCGAGGAGCTTGGCGGCGCATCGCTGGCAGACGCCCTGTTGGCCCCCACGCGCATCTATGTCAAGCCGATTCTGGAGCTGCTGCGCGGCGGCGCCAACGTGCACGCTATCGCCCACATCACTGGCGGCGGTATTACCGAGAACCTCAACCGCGCGCTCGCCGACGACGTCGACGCCGTGGTCACCCGCAACGGTGCCGAGATGGGTTGGGACGTTCCGCCCGTCATCACCTATGTGTCGCGCCAGGCCGAGCTCGCGCCCAACGAGGCATGCAAGACCTTCAACATGGGCGTTGGCCTGTGCCTGATCGTCGCCCCCGAGGACGAGGCCGCGGTGACCGAGGCTCTGGTCGCGCTGGGCGAGAAGCCGTTCCGCGTGGGCGAGTGCGTCGAGGGTTCCGGTAAGGTCGTGTACTCCGATGAGCGCTAACGAGCAGATGACTGCTGCCGAGGGCCTGGGCTTTGTGCGCTACACCCGTCCGACCGGCACCGATACGGCCGAGCCGCTCAAGATCGGTGTGCTCATCAGCGGTTCGGGTACCAACCTGCAGGCGCTGATCGATCTGATCGCCGCCGGCAAGCTCAACGCTTCGATTGAGCTTGTGGTGTCGAGCCGTCCTTCGGCTAAGGGTTTGCAGCGCGCTGAGCGCGCGGGCATCCAGACGCTCACGCTGTCCAAGGATGTCTACGCCGACCCCATCGCCGCTGACGAGATCATCGCGCACGAGCTTCTCGAACGCGGCTGTGAGTATGTGGTCATGGCCGGCTACATGCGCATGGTGCACACGCCGCTGCTGGCGGCGTTTCCCAACCGCGTGGTCAACTTGCATCCGGCGCTGTTGCCGAGCTTTACCGGTGCGCATGCGATTGACGATGCCTTTGCGCGCGGCGTCAAGGTAACTGGCGTGACCGTGCATTTTGCCAACGAGATCTACGACAACGGTCCCATCATCGCCCAGCGTGCGCTGGCTGTTGAGGAGGGCTGGGATGTCGACACGCTCGAGGAGCACATCCACGCGATCGAGCACGTACTGTACCCCGAGGTCGTGCAAATGCTCGCCGACGGCCGCGTCCACGTGCTGGAGAGCGGCAAGGTCGCCGTGGATCCTGTGAAATAATTACCCGCTTGTAAAGGCGGTTAGGCACATCGAAGACGCCTAACCGCCTTTTTTATTGCGCTTTATGTTGTTTGATTTAGCTGGAATTGAATGGGCTGCTCTTCTTGCCTGTCAATTACAGTAGTCGACTCTCATGTGGAATGCCGAGCTTCCGGCATGAGATTATCTGGGAAAACGACCAGAAAACTTGGCCTTCGGCTTCAAATTGCGCATAATTCTATTTATCATCTATTTAACATTTTGTTATCAAAAATGAGCACAAGGAGGCTGGCTCAATGGGTGAAGCAGATGGCATGGAGCTGATTTATTCACTCGTCGGTTATCCTGATGAAACCGAGTGGCTTGAATTTAAAGAAGGCAATAGCGATCCCGTTAGAACGGGGCGTGACATCTCGGCGCTTGCCAATGCTGCCGCTTACTGCGGCCGCGCATATGCCTATAAGATCTGGGGCGTGAGCGACGGTATGCATGAGCTTGTGGGCACCCAGTTCAACCCATATCACGCAAAGGGTAAGGGAAACCAAGAGCTTTTGATGTGGCTCAAGCTTGCGCTCTCAAACAATGCGAATTACGAGTTTGCGGTTATTGATCATGAGACAAAGCACTTTGTGGTGCTGAAAGTGCACGCCGCGAGCGCTCAGCCGGTCTATTTTGATAAGACAGCCTACATTCGAGAGGGCTCTTCGACGGCAGAACTGGTTCCCGGTAGTGCACGAGAGGCGGAACTGTGGCGTCGCTTACAGTCAGGGAACGCGGAGCTCGCTGTAGTTGAGAGAGATCTGACATCTCGAGAGGTCGCCGAAATACTAGATGTTGATGCGTATTTTGAGTTGTGCAGATTGAGAAGACCTGTCGATTTGGACGGAGTGATGCTTGCTCTTTGTGAACAAGAGCTGATTCGTCGTCAAGATAACGGCCGATATAGTGTGACGCGCTTGGGAATGCTTCTGGTGGGAAAAAAGCTCTCTCGCTACCCGGAGCTCAGGAAACGCATGCTGCGAATCGTGCGATATGCGGGAAAAGGCAGTTTTGACATTGTCGGGGATACTGAAATCGACAAGGGCTACGCTTTGGCGCTTCCACAGGCTGAACAGCTGGTCATGTCGATGATTCCGGCTGTTGAGGCACTGGATGGCGCATTTCGACGTATTCAGACGGCTTATCCTCAAAGGGCGATTCGCGAGTTGCTATCAAACGCCGTGATTCATCAAGACATTGCTGACAATACGGCGGGGCCTCTTGTTGCGATTTACGACAATCGCATTGAGTTCTCTAATCCCGGGACAACGCTTATTCCGGCAGAACGAGTGCTCAACGCTCAGCCGAAAACGCGAAATTCGATGATGGCGTCCCTCATGCGCCAAATGGATCTTTGCGAAGAAGGCGGTACGGGCTGGGATTTAATCGTAGATTCGCTCGAAAAAGCCGGCATGCCTTCACCGGCTATCAAGAGTGAGGGCGGGCTGGGAACGCTCGTGACGCTCTATTGCGACTGTCCGTATACTCGAATGAAAAAAAGTGAGCGAAAAAACGCCGTGTACTGGCATGCCTGTCTTTTGTATGCCCAAGGTGAGTCGATGAGCAATCAGTCGCTGCGAGAGCGTTTTGGACTTTCCGATGAAAAGAAAAACACGGTGGCGATGTCTCGTCTAATCAAAGAGTGTCTGGAAGAGGCATTGATAAAGGAAGAGGACGAGGACGCGGGTTCCAAATACAAAAGGTATATTCCGTATTGGGCCTAAAGACAGGGAATGAAAAGAAGGAGGCGGCTTATGTCTGGTAATAACGAAGTGCTGTTTACGCCTGAGCTGGTGTTTTTTGATTGGGAGTGTGCAACGCCGGATGAGGTGTTTGCGCGGCTCGAGGGCGAGCTTGCACCACGTGGCTACATTGCGTCCGGTTGGCTCGACGCCGTTCGCACGCGCGAGGATGCCTATCCCACGGGTCTTGCCATGCCGGCGGCAAACATTGCCATTCCGCATACCGATCCGGGATTTGTGGCCAAGCCCTATATCGCGGTGGTGAAGCCCGCCGCGCCCGTGACATTTAACGCTATGGCTGGCATGGGCGCTCCGGTGCCGGCGCAGATCGTCATCAATCTGGGCATCGCCGAGCCGGGCGGTCAGGTCGAGGCCCTGCAGGCGCTCATGAACATCTTTATGGACGCCGATGCCGCAGCCGACGTGCTCGGCCAGACCACGCCCCAGGGCATGGTCGACGCCATCCGCCGTCACTTCTAAGGTGGGGCTGAGCCGGCGCTTGGGGACTGTCCCTAACTGCCGGCTGCCAGAGCTGTCCCCTTTGCACCAAAATGGTGCAGATTAACCTGTCCCCAATGCACCAAGCGTGCCGCGGGGGCTGCGTTGTGACACAATGGCGTTTGTTCGATTCGTTATGCGAAAGGCCAACTATGGCAAATAAGAAAAAGAACTCCGAGGCCGCGCCGACGCCCGAGCAGCAGCCCCGCGCTGCCTCCAGCTCTCGCAAGAAGCAGCGCAAGACGTACGTGTCTAAGACCGTCAAGATCGTCCTGGTGGTCATCGGCGTGCTGGCGATGCTGCTTTCCGTCTCGGCGATGGCGTGCTCCGGCCTTATGTCGCAGGCCGAGGACACCTCGGGCTACAAGCTGACCGGCGGTGTTGCTGCAACTATCAACGGCACCAACCTCACCGAGGACACCGTGACCAAGCAGATCATGAGCATGCGCACGTCCTACGGCTACACCAAAGACGAGGACTGGGCGCAGTATCTGGTCGACAACGACCTCACGCCCAAGAAGTACCGCAAGCAACTCATCGACTCCTACACGCAGCAGATTCTGCTTCAACAGGCACAGAAGGAGAACGGCGTGACGGTGTCGGATGAGGAGGTCGAGAAGGCTTGGAAGGACGCGTGCAAGAGCGCGGGCGGTGCCAAGGCCTTTAAGAAGACCCTCAAGACCTACGGCTATACCGAGGACACCTACAAGGACTCACTCAAGGAGAGTCTGGCGCAGCAGAAACTCAAGGATGCCGTTGCGCCCACGAGCAAGCCCAAGGACAGCGAGATTGTCGATTACATCAACGAAAACCTGTCCAGCTACAACGACGCCCGCCGCTCGTCGAACATCCTGATCAAGGTTGATTCCGACGCTTCCGATGAGGACAAGGCTGCTGCCAAGGCCAAGGCGCAGGAGTGCCTGGACAAGATCAACTCCGGTGAGCTGAGCTTTGAGGACGCCGTTGAGCAGTACTCCGAGGACACCGGTTCCAAGGAGAAGAAGGGCGATGTGGGCTGGGATAAGCTCACCACTTTCGTCGACAGCTACCAGACGGCGCTCGAGGGACTCAACAAGGGCGACGTGAGCGAAGTCGTCGAGTCGACCTATGGCTACCACGTCATCAAGTGCACCGACTACTTCCATGTCGATAATCAGGTTGATGACATCAACCAGGTGCCCAAGGCCATCAAGAAGTATGTCTCCAACGTGGTGAAGACGCAGGCGGCCAGCACCGCGTACAGCGAGTGGCTAGAGCAGTACAAGAAGGATGCCGACATTACTGTCAACCCCATGCCCAAGGACGTACCCTATAACGTGAGCCTGAAGGGCGTCACCAAGAGCTCGACCGACGATTCGTCGACGACTGAGTAATCATGGGGCGGTGCCCGCGCGAGTGCCGCCCACACTATTGAGGAGGATTTGCAGATGACCAACGAAGAGCTGCAGCAGGAAATGATCGCCGCCATGAAGGCCAAGGACAAGGTTCGCCTGTCCATCATTCGCCAGGTCAAGGCCGAGGTGAAGAATATCGAGGTTAACGAGCGCCGCGACGTGACCGAGGAAGACGTCAACAGTATGATCAAGCGTCTGATTAAGCAGACGAGCGAGACGCTGGAGATGTCCATCAGGGCCGGTACCGACCAGGACCGTACCGACAACCTGACCGAGCAGGTCAAGATTCTGGAGAGCCTGCTGCCCGCGCAGGTTTCGGGTGAGGAGCTCGAGGCTCTGATCGAGCAGGTCATCGCCGAGCTGGGCGCCACGTCCAAGAAGCAGATGGGCCAGGTCATGGGAGCACTCGGCAAGGCCACCGGCGGCAACTTCGATAAGCCTGCCGCGGCAAAGATCGTCGGAGCAAAGCTTGCGTAAGGGCCGAGCGGTACATAGTTGATGTCGAGGGGCGTGACCATCGCGGTCGCGCCCCTTTTTTGTCGGCCGATGAAGGGCGCCTCCCCTGGCTGGTCATTGGGCGCTCATTGGGGACAGGCTTAAATGAGTGCCCAATGAGCAGGTACTCATTTAAGCCTGTCCCCAATGAGTGGGTGGAAGGTTGCGGGTTCTTTACGGGAATGTAGTGTGGGCTGCGGAAACGTGGTTCTTTCCGTACAATAGTGCAATTCGTGTAAGCGCAGGAAAGGGACATTCATGGCAGACATGATCGAGATCAAGCATCTCAACAAGTACTTTGGCGACCTGCATGTGCTCAAAGATATCAATCTCACCGTCAAGCGCGGCGAGAAGCTCGTAATGATCGGGCCTTCCGGTTCGGGTAAGTCGACGCTCATCCGTTGCGTCGATTATCTGGAGGAGCCCACGTCGGGCGAGGTCGTCATTGACGGTACGCCGCTCACCAAAAAGAATCACCTGGAGATGGCTCGCAAGTATAGTTCCATGGTGTTTCAGCAGTTCAACCTGTATCCCAACATGACGGTGCTGGGCAACCTGACGCTCGCGCCCATCAAGCTGCAAAAGAAGAGCAAGGAGGAGGCGACCGAGATCGCCATCGCCGCGCTCAAGCGCGTCGGCATGGCGCATAAGGCCGGCGAGTATCCGCAGAATCTCTCGGGCGGTCAGCAGCAACGCATCGCCATCGCCCGTGCCCTGTGCACCAAGCAGCCCATCATCCTGTTTGACGAGCCGACCTCGGCGCTCGACCCCGAGATGGTCCAGGAAGTCTTGGACGTTATGATTGAGCTCGCGCAGGAGGACATCACCATGATCTGCGTGACGCACGAGATGGGCTTTGCGCGCCAGGTGGCCGACCGCGTCATCTTTATGGAGGACGGCCGCATCCTGGAGGAGGGCACGCCCGAGCACTTCTTCGATAACCCCGAGAACCCGCGCTGCCGCGAGTTCCTGTCCAAGATTCTGCACTAGGCGCGGTGATGGACATGACGGATATGACGAGGGCGGCCGTGTCGCGCCGTCACTTTTTGCAGCTGGCTGGCGCCGGCATGCTTGCGCTGACGGGGACCGCGCTTACCGGTTGCGGCAACTCCACCAGCGGCGAGGGCTCCGACAAGGGGTCCAAGCTTGCGGCCATCAAGTCGCGTGGCCATCTGAATGCCGGCGTTAAGAAGGACGTTCCCGGCTATGGCTATTACGACACTGCCAAGGGCCGCTTTGAGGGCATGGAAGTCGATTTGTGCTACCAGATCGCTGCTGCCCTCTTTGGTGTGAGCTACAAGGAGGCCCGCGCCCAGGAGCTTGTCGAGTTTACCGACGTAACGCCCAAGACGCGCGGACCGCTGATCGATAACGGCCAACTTGACGTGGTCGCGGCGACCTACACCATCACCGACGAGCGCAAGAAGAGCTGGGATTTCTCGACGCCGTACCGCACCGACTACGTGGGACTCATGGTCAAGAAGCGTTCGGGCTTTACCTCGATTGAGGACCTGGACGGCAAGGTCATCGGCGCGAGCCAGGGTGCTACCACGCAGGGCCTGATCGAGCAGATGATCAAGGACAACGGCTTTAGCTGCAAGCCCGAGTTTAGGGCCTTTAGCGGCTACCCCATCATCAAGAGTTCGCTCGACGCCGGCAATATCGACGTCTTTGCCATGGACCGCTCCACGCTGGCCGGTTACATGAACGAGACCGTTGAGCTGCTGCAGCCCGAGGTCAAGTTTGGCGAGCAGGGCTACGGCGTGGCGACCAAGAAGGGCTGCGACCTTTCGGCCGTGGTCGATCAGGTGATTTGCGATCGCCTGGCCGACGGCTGGCTCGACCAAGAGGTCAAGACCTGGGGTCTTGTATAGGCGCATCGTCCAAGGAAGGAATCAAATGCTCGAAGGATTGTTTGACGCCGACCGCTGGTCGACGACATTTCAAAACATGGGGCCCTTCTGGGAGGGCTTTGGCGTGACACTGCAGGTGGTCGTTGCCGGTCTGCTGCTATCGCTGGTGCTGGGCACGCTGCTGGGCGTGTTCTCTACCACTCGTTCGCGCGTGCTGCGCGCCATAAGCCGCGTGTACGTGGAGTTTTACCAGAACACCCCGTTGCCCGTGCAGGTGCTCTTTATGTACATGGCCGGTCCGCAGTTTTTACAGGCCATAACCGGTGCCGACCAGCCGGTGCGCATCGCGCCGTTCGTGCTGGGCTTCTTGGGCGTGGGTCTGTATCACGCGGCCTACATTTCGGAGGTCATCCGCACTGGTATCGAGGCGGTTCCGCGCGGTCAGATGGAGGCGGCCCAGAGCCAGGGCTTCACCCGTGCGCAGGCATACTGGTACATCGTGCTGCCCCAGACATTCAAGATCATTCTGCCGCCGCTGTGTAACCAGGCGCTCAACCTGGTCAAGAACACGTCGGTGCTGGCGCTTGTGGCCGGCGGCGACCTTATGTACCGTTCCGACAACTTTGTGAGTCTGTACGGCTACCTGCAGGGATACATCGTCTGCTGCCTTATGTACTTCATCATCTGCTTTCCGCTCGCCATACTGGTGCAGTGGCTCGAGCGCCGCTCCAAGGAGCGTCCGCGCGGTGTGAGCCTGGCCGAGCTGGGGCTCGACAACGTAGAGGAGGCCTAGCGCATGGAAATCTTCAACGCGACCAACCTGCTCTACATTTGGGGCGGCTTTGTTAAGACGATCGAGATCTCGGCGCTGTCGATCTTTTTCTCGCTCATCTTTGGCACGGTACTGGCGCTCGTTAAAAGCTATGCGCCCCGCCCGTTCCGTATTTTGGTGAGCGCCTATATCGAGCTGTTCCGTTGCACGCCAAACCTGCTGTGGATCCTTTTTATCTACTTTACGGTGCAGGGTTTGGACATTGTGATTTCGACCATCGCCTTTACGCTGTTTACCAGCGCCGTAATGGCCGAGATTGTGCGCGGCGGCCTCAACTCGATTCCGCGCGGCCAGTTTGAGGCGGCGCAGAGCCAGGGCTTTGGCTTCTTTGCCACCATGCGCTACATCATTCTGCCGCAGACGTTTAAGACGATCATTCCGGCGCTGTTTAGCCAGTGCACAACTGTCATTAAGGACAGCTCGTATCTTTCGGGCATTAACGTGGCCGAACTCATGTACACGGCCAACGTCGTGATGGCCCACGCGATCGACCTGTCGCAGGTGCTTATGCTCTACGGCCTGGTGTTTGCGATGTACTTTGTGCTCAACTTTGGTATCTCGTTGCTGGTGAGGGCGTATCAGAGGCGAATGGTGGCAGCGTAGAATGTGGCAAAGGGACAGTCCCTTTGTCACATAGAGAAAGGAATCGCGATGAGCGATCTGGAGAATAAGAAGAGTCCTGTGGTCATTACCATCGCGCGCGACTTTGGCGCCGAGGGCCACGAGATTGGTCGTATCCTCGCCGATGAGCTGGGGATTCCGCTGTACGATAACGAGCTGCTGGTGCGTGCTTCGCTGCGCGCGGGCGAGTCGCTCGACAAGATGGCCGCCTACGACGAGCGTCTGGCCGTGGAGAACATGGCGTTTCTGCCCGACCGCTACGATGCGCGTTCGTACTCGGACAAGTTGTTCCAAAAGATGAGCCAGGTGATTTTGGATCTGGGCGAGACCGAGAGCTGCATTATCGAAGGTCGTCTGTCCGATTACCTGTTGCGTAACAACCCCAACCACATTGCCGTGTTGGTGACCGCTCCCTTTGAGGACCGCGTCGAGATCGTGCGCAAGAAGCGTGGCCTTAACAAGAAGAAGGGCGCTAAGCTGGTTAAACAGCAGCAGAAGGCGCGTGAGGCGTTCTATAAGCGCTACAGTGCCGGTAAGTGGAAGATGACGAGCGGCAAGGACATCGTCGTCAACCGCGCCAAGCTGGGCCGCGAAGGCTGCAAGGATGTCATCGCCGCAGCCTACCGCTACAAGGTGGCCCAACTCGAAGGCTAGTCGACCAAAACCACCACAAAGGGGACAGGCACCTTTGTGGTGGTAGGGCGGTCGGCATAGAAAAAGTCCCCGCCGGGCGTGTGCTCGACGGGGACTTTGCCGTTTGATGGCTAACGCTGTAGGTGATTACTCGCCCAGTAGGCTCTTGGTGATGGAGGCAGCGGCCTTCTTGCCGGCGCCCATCGCCAGAATGACCGTAGCGGCACCGGTGACGATGTCGCCGCCGGCCCAGATGCGGGGATCGGTGGTCTGGCCGGTCTCCTCGTCGGCGACGATGTAGCCCCACTTGTTGAGCTCCATCTTGCCACCGATCTTCTTTGCGAAGGGGTTGGCGTTGGTGCCGATAGCCGAGATCGCGACATCGCAGGGAATCTCCTCGATGGCGCCCTCGATGGGCACCGGGCGACGACGGCCGGACTCGTCGGGCTCGCCGAGCTCCATCTTCTGGACCTTGACGGCGCATACGGAGCCGTCCTCGCCAGCGACAAACTCGAGCGGGGAGACGAGCGGCAGAACCTCGACGCCCTCGGCCTTAGCGTGGTGCAGCTCGGCGCGACGGCAGGGCATCTCGTCCTCGGTACGACGGTAGGCGATGATGGCGTGCTCGGCGCCCAGACGCTTGGCGGTACGGACGGCGTCCATAGCCACGTTGCCGCCACCAAAGACGACGACGTTCTTGCCGTGCTTGGTGGGGGTGTCGTACTCGGGGAACTTGTTGGCCTTCATCAGGTTCACGCGGGTGAGGTACTCGTTGGCGAAGAAGACGTTGGGCAGGTTCTCGCCGGGGACGTTGAGGAACTTGGGCAGGCCAGCGCCGGTCGCCACGTAGATGGCGTCGAAGCCCTGCTCGAACAGCTCCTCGGCCGTGGCCATGTTTCCCACGACGGAGTTGTACTCAAACTTGACGCCCATGTCCTCCAGGCCGTCGATCTCGCGCTTGACGACCGCCTTGGGCAGACGGAACTCGGGGATGCCGTAGACCAGCACGCCGCCGCCGGTAAAGAAGGCCTCAAAGACGGTGACGTCAAAGCCGTTGCGGGCGAGCTCGCCGGCGCAGGTGATGCCGGACGGGCCGGAACCGACGACGGCGACCTTCTTGCCGTTCTTGGGAGCCATCTTGGGCGTGGAGGCGAGCTCGGGGCGGTCACCCAGGAAGCGCTCGAGCTGGCCGATGGCCACGGGCTCGGACTTCTTGCCACGGATGCACTTGCCCTCGCACTGGTTCTCCTGCGGGCAGACGCGGCCGCAGATGGCGGGAAGCATGGAGTCCTCGCGGATGGTATCGAGAGCGCCGCCGAAGTCCTTCTCGCGGATCTGCTCGATAAAGCGGGGAATGTTGATGTTGACGGGGCAGCCCTCAACACAGAACGGCTTCTTGCAGTTGAGGCAGCGCTCGGCCTCGGCCAGCGCCATCTCCTCGGTGAAGCCCTTGTCGACGGGGCGGAAGTCGCAGGCGCGCTCGGCAGCCGGCTCCTCGTTATCGGGGGTGCGGGGCGACTTCATATCGGCAACGAAACGACCGTTAACTAGTGGCATGCGCAGCTCTTTTCCTCATAGGCCTTGAGGGACGCGCCCTCTTCGGAACGATAAGCGGCCTGGCGGGCACGAAGGTCATCCCAGTCGACCAGGGTGGCATCGAAGTCGGGGCCGTCGACGCAAGCGAACTTGGTCACGCCGCCCACCTCGACGCGGCAGCAGCCGCACATACCGGTGCCGTCAACCATGATGGGGTTGAGCGACGCGGTGATGGGGGTGTCGTACTTCTGGGCGGTGAGGGTCGAGAACTTCATCATCGGAACAGGGCCGACGCAGAAGACCTGGCTCACGGCCTTGTCCTGCAACAGGCGCTCCAGCGGAGCGGTGACAACGCCCTGCTCGCCGTAAGAACCGTCATCAGTGGTGATATGGATGTGGTCCTCGTCGAGGAGCTCGCGGAACTGGTCCTCCATGAGCAGGAGGTCCTTGGTGCGGGCGCCCATGATGGCGTGCACCTCGTGGCCGGTCTCGACCAGGTGCTTGGCGACCGGGAAGGCAATTGCCAGGCCGACGCCGCCGCCAATGACAGCGCAGGGGCCCTCGGCCATCTCGGTGGGAACGCCCAGCGGGCCCACGACGTCGCGCAGCGACTCGCCGGCTTCGTAAGTGGACAGCATCTCGGTGGTCTTGCCGATCACCATGAAGATGAACTCGACCCAGCCCTCGTCACCGTTCCAGCCGGCCAGGGTAAACGGGACGCGCTCGCCCGTCTCGTTGGCGCGGACCATGAGGAACTGTCCAGCGTGCGCATGCTTGGCGATTGCGGGCGCCTCGATGCGGAACTTGAACACCTTCTCCGAGAACTGCGTCTTCTCCAGGATCTTATACATAGAACCCCTCTCTTGTTAGGGCCGCCGAACCGTGCCTCCACGGAAATGGACGGTAGCCCGAATAAAACCGTACGCGCACAGGCGTTGTGCAGACATACGGTGCAAATTATACCCTCATGGACATGTCACTTACGTGTGTCTTCGGCGGTTGGGAGCAGGGTTTATCCACTTCGACCTGCCAAAGGGGGAGAGGTTTATTTTGGCAGGTTTTATCAGGCAAAACGGCAAAGGGGGCCGGCCTCGCGCTTCGGTGAGGCCGGCCCCCTTTGGAGCGTTGCATATGTATAGCGGCACAGGGTTTATTGCGACGCAGCCGCCGCGGCGTTTCCGCAGATGAAACCTGCCAAAATAAACATCTCTAAATGGTAGGTTTTAGTGCTTGCCGTTGGCGGAAGCGGCGCCGTTTACGTGATCGCGGGCGTAGATTACGCCGTGGACGATGGCCAGACCGGCGACATCTGCGGCGCGGGCGCAGGTGTCCTGGAAATCCTCGGCTTCGCGGGCGCGCAGCTGCTTGAGCACGTAGTCTGCCACGGCCATCTTGCCGGGAGGGTTGCCGATGCCGGTGCGGATACGGCTAAAGTCGCGGCTGCCCATCTTGTCGATGATGGAGCGCAGGCCGTTGTGACCGGCATGGCCTCCGCCCACCTTAACACGCACGTCGCCGGCGGGAATATCGAGCTCGTCGTGGATGACGAGCAGCTCCTCGGCCTTGATCTTGTACTCGCGGCAGAGCTTGGAGATGGGCCCGCCCGAGGTGTTCATGTACGACTGCGGCTTGACCAGTACAATCTGGCGCTTGCCGTTCTCTTCCTCGGCATCGTTGATGTTGATGAGCGCGACCTCGGCGCCTGCTTGGTTTTTCCAGTACGTGACGCCGGCCTGACGGGCCAGCTCGTCGATCGCCTTAAAACCGGCGTTGTGGCGGGTCTCGGCATACTCATCGCCAGGGTTGCCAAGTCCGGCAACCATGCGAATCTTAAGCGGCTGTGCAGCTGCCATGTTCATCCTTTCGTTGATTTGTCGCCTGCTATGGTGAGCGACCCTGTTGCCGCTGTCAAATGGAGGGCAATTGAGGTTGTTTGGGGGCGTTTGGACGGCCGTCAAAATCCGAGGTGGACAGTTAGTTCAGATACGTATAAGTTCTGAGGACTCGAATTGCTCAATTCAATGCCGATACGTTGTTTTGGAACTTTAGTTAGTCCATATGACGCTGTTTTGAAGTCTACCCCGCTTTCAAATAGGGCGAATGGTATAGAGATAGCTGCAAAACAGCCTAATTCAATGTGTCTATTTATACGTATTTGAACTAACTGTCCAGCCCTGTTCGACGGCGCACGGGTGATTCGCCGTTTAGACCGGCGCAAGGCCGATTCCGGCCCGCAGAGCGTTGAGCCAAGCGGCCTGACGCTTGCGATAGCCCTTGATGCGATATCGGAATCGGACTCCTGCGAGTCGATGCATCGTTTGGGCGAAGGCTTCGAGTGCAACAAGGTCTTTCATTTGGTCGCGATTGATAACCAGGACGTGGATGCCCATTGCCTTGAGGCCATTATTTCGATTGCCATCGTGGATGCGAGCGTTTTGAAGCTCATGCCCAATTCCGTTGTATTCGTTGTCGACTCCGGCGGCCGGGCAATATAGGTCGCAGATGGCGTAAGGGATGCCGGAGGACATGTTAACCGCAAGAGTGTCGAAGTCGATTCGATAGTTGAGTAGCAGGCCTCCCATGGGCAGGCTGCAACATCCGAATCCGCCAAAGCGCATGGGCGCTCCGAGAACGGCTAACATTAGGGATTCGGCTGGGGATGCAGATCAGGGTCGGGCAAGCTTGACTGCCGTGCGAAACGAGGTGTATGAGCTACTTTTGGCGAAGCGCGCGACCGCCTCGAGATCTTCGATGGTCGTGGCGGGCTCGCATTTGTAGTGCGCCTGTTCGTAGCGGGTTTCGTTCTGCTGTTCGGTCGCCGACTGGTCGCCCCGGCAATCGAGGTCGTCCATCGCTTCGTAGTCATCGCCCTTGGGCCAGATGTCGTCATAGGCAATGGGGTATGTTGCCCCGGGAGGAAGGGAGTAGGTTCCGAGCAGCTCCATAAGGAGCATCAAGGTTTTGGCGACTGATTCATTTTTGGAACAAAACATGGCTGTCATGGCAGGAGACGTTGCGTAGATGTCAGCCTCGACGTGCATAATTGCACCTTCAGGAAGAGGAGCGGAGAGAATATGCTGAAGAAGTCGCTTGTCGGGGCGTCTGTTGTCTTCGTTTGAAACGAGAAGATCGAGTAGTTCGGAATCATCTTCATTCCAGGCGTCGAGTATCGAAAGTGCGTCAAAGTCTATCGCGTCATTATTGGGAATGCAGCTAGCCAAGGCCTGTGCTTGCTGTTCACTATCAACGGAGTCCCAGGGTAGGGCAGAGTACGCCCGTCGTGCGCGACGAATTGCGCGGAGGGCGGAGAAATGTGAAATCACGGTCGTCATAGCTATAACGTACTAAGTTGGCGGCAGAATGCGACCGCCATACCGTTCTTTTCGCTCAGCGGGGCGCTGTGCGCCATGAACGGCTGGGTGTTATGAAATCGGTGGAATCGGTTGAGGGGATTGCAGGAAATTGAGCTCTGCCGCGAAGGTTGACGATAGCTACTGGACAGTTAGTTCAGATACGTATAAGGCGACGGGCATTCGAGGCGTTTCTAAGGGCCTTCGAGGGTGATTTGAGGGTAAATATGCGGCGGTTGTACTCGAAAACGATGAGCTTTGGGCGGCATGGCATCCGCCGGGGAGCTCAGAAGGCTCCGAACGGCCCTTTGGGGCTTTAAAAAATACGTATCTGAACCAATTGTCCAGGGAAGGTTGGCGAGGGATAGAAAAAGGGTCGGAAGCGAGCTTCCGACCCTTTAAAAGCATCAAAGATGATGCGATGCGCGTTGGACTACAGCGCGAAGTCGCCGCCGACGAGCGTGGAGACGGGCTCCTCGTGGTAAACGGCGGAGATGGCCTGAGCGAACTCCTCGGCGACCGAGATGGTCTTGATCTTGCCGCCGACCTCGACGGGAATGGCGTCGGTGACGAGGCACTCGACGATCGGGGCGTCGTTCAGACGCTCGATGGCCGGACCGGAGAAGATGCCGTGGGTGGCGCAGACGTAGATGTCGCCAGCGCCCATAGCCTTGAGCTCCTTGACGTTGGCGCACAGGGTGCCAGCGGTGTCGATCATGTCGTCGTTGATGATGCAGGTCTTGCCCTTGATGTCACCGATGATGCCCATGACCTCGGCGGCGTTGTGGCGCGGACGGCCCTTGTGGGCGATGGCCAGGTCGCAGCCGAGCATGTCGGACAGCTTCTTGGCGGCCTTGGCGCGGCCCACGTCGGGGGAGACGACAACCAGGTTGTCGGTGTCGAAGTTCATGGCGTTGTAGTACTGGCCAAACAGCGGCAGTGCGGACAGGTGGTTGACCGGGATATCAAAGAAGCCCTGGATCTGACCCTGGTGCAGGTCGAGGGTGATGATGCGGTCGACGCCGGCGCGCTCGAGCAGGTTGGCGACGAGGCGGGCGGTGATGGGCTCGCGCGGGCCGGCCTTGCGGTCCTGGCGGGCATAGCCGTAGTGGGTGATGACGGCGGTGATGGAGCGGGCGGATGCGCGCTTGGCAGCGTCGGTGGCGATGAGCAGCTCCATGAGCATGTCGTTGACGTTGCCGCCGGCCACGGACTGAATCAGGAAGACGTCGGCGCCGCGGACGGTCTCGTCGTAGCGGGCGTAAATCTCACCGTTGGCGAACTGCTTTAGCGTAAGGCCCGAAAGCTCGACCCCAAGGTACTCAGCGATCTTCTGAGCGAGGGGACGGTTGGAGGAACCGGAATACACGCGGATGGACTTGCGCATATTCTCCGACTTCTCGGGATCATTAATCGGCATTACCCTTCTCCTTTATACATCGAATGCCATATAGATGCCTTTTTGCATTGTAACCGTGCGGCGGGGTTAATCGGGTCTTGATAACGTCTTTACCGTCAACGGACACGAACCGACCACTCATCCGGTCGCGCAGGTCACGATAGAAAAAGGAGCCGTCCCCATGGAACAGCTCCTTTTGTGCTTGGTGAAACGTTATGCCTCGTCGTCCTCGTGCAGACGACGGCGATAATCGGCGGCCCAGCCCTCAATATTTACCTGACGGGCGCGGCCCAGACCGAGTGCGTCGGCCGGGACCGGCTCGGTGATGACGGAGCCGGCGGCCACGAGCGCACCGTCGCCAATCTGGGCGGGCGCGACCATCATGGTGTCAGAACCGATGAAGGCATCCTTGCCGATGACGGTCTTGTGCTTGTGGACGCCGTCGTAGTTGCAGGTGATAGAGCCCGCGCCTACGTTGACGCCGGAGCCCATGGTGGTGTCGCCGATGTAGGACAGGTGGGGCACCTTGGAACCCTCGCCGATCGTGGACTTCTTGATTTCCACGTGCGTACCGGCCTTGGAGCCGTCGAGCATGTGGGTGCCCGGGCGCAGGTAGGCGCGCGGGCCGCAGTCGACGCCGTTCTCGATGACGGCCTCGATGGCGATGGTCTCATCGATGATGCAGCCGCTGCCGACGGTGGTGTCGGTGAGGCGGCTGTTGGGGCCGAGCTGGCACTCCTCGCCCACGGTGACGTGACCGATCAGATGCGTCTGCGGCCACACGACGGTGTCGCGGCCGATGGTGGCGTCGGGACCGATCCAGGCCTGCGTGGGGTCGATGAACGTGACGCCTTCTGCCATCCAGTGCTCGTTGATGCGGTCGCGCGCGATGGCGGTGAGCTGCGCGAGCTGGATGCGGCTGTTGACGCCCAGGCCGTCGCGGTAGTCGTCGCAGTGGAAGATGGAGACTGCCTGGCCGTGACCCTTGAGGATTTCGAGCATGTCGGGCAGGTAGTACTCGGACTGCGCGTTGTCGTTGCCGATCTCGTTAATGTGGGCGGCAAGCTGCGCGCCGTCGAAGGCGTAGCAGCCGGCGTTGCACTCGAGCAGCGTGGCGGCCTGCTCGGGCGTGCAGTCCTTCTGCTCGATGATGCGCTCAATCTGGCCGTCGGCACCCAGCTTGATGCGGCCGTAGCCGAAGGGGTCGGGCGGGGTCATGGTCATGACGGTGCAGGCGAGCTCGCCGGTAGCGACGGTCTGCGCGAACTTGGCGACGGTGTCGGCGGTGATGAGCGGCAGGTCGCCGTTGAGCACGACGACCGGGCCTTGCGTGATGCCGCAGGCCTCGAGCGCGACCTTTACGGCGTGGCCGGTGCCCAGGCGCTCGGTCTGCTCGACGCACTCGACCTTGGTGGCGCTGTTGGCGTAGGCGCCGTCGATAAGGGCGCGCATCTCGTCGGCGTGGCTGCCGATGACGACCACGACGCGGCTGCAGCCGGCCTTGATGGTAGCGTCGACGATCCACTGGACCATGGGCTTGCCCAGGATCTTGTGCGAAACCTTGCAGTGGTTCGACTTCATGCGGGTGCCCTCGCCGGCGGCGAGGATAATTGCGGTTGCGTCCATGTGATCTCCTGTTACGTTATAGAGACGTGTGTTTGGAAACGATACACGGCGCAATATGATACCGCAGGCATATGTTGAGCGCGTAGCGATTGGTTTGCGGCGGTTGAGGCTTGCGCCGCCGGCGTGGCGTTTGCGCTGCTTGCGTGCGGCATTGGCGGTGCTGCGGAGCTGTCGTTTGAGCGAGGGGACGGGGGTGCCCGTGGACAACATACAAGAGGAGTTTGGCGGCGAGCCCGTCGCGGCGTTCTCGATGTCGCATCCGGCTGTGCCGGCACTCTATATAGTGCTGACGCTGGGGCTCACCATGTTCTCGATGCAACCGGTGCTGATTGCGCTGTCGCTTGCGGGCGGGCTGGCGTATGGATTTGCGACGCGTGGGGCTGCCCGCACGCTTGGCGCACTTCGCTGGCAGCTGCCGGTGATTTTGATTATCGCGCTGGTCAATCCGCTGTTTAGCGCTTCGGGTTCGACGGAGCTGCTTCGCATCGGCGTGCGCGCGGTGTATCTGGAGAGCATGGTATATGGCCTGTGCATGGGCGGACTGTTTGTGGCGAGCGTGCTGTGGTTTGAGGCCGCGGCATCGATGCTCGAATACGACAAGGTGCTTGCGCTTTTGGGTAACGCCGCGCCGGTGATTGCGCTCATGATCTCGATGTGCATGCGGCTTATCCCGCAGTTTTTGCGCCGCGGCCGCACGGTGCTGGCGGTGCAGGATGCGATTGATGTGCCGGGCCGCGCGCCGGCCGATCCCGTGCGTTCGCGTTTGCGGGCATCGAGTGTGTTGATGGGCTGGGGCATGGAAGATTCGCTGGAGCGCGCGGACGCCATGCGCTCCCGTGGGTGGGGCGCCGCGACGCGTCGAACGACGTATGCGCGGTATCGGCTGGGGCACGGCGATGTTGCCGCGCTGGTTGGACTTGCGCTGTTTGGCGTGGTTACGGTGGCAGTGGCGTGGACCGCGACGACGCAGTATTCGTTTTATCCGCAGCTCTCGGTGCCGGCGCCGTGGCCGGGCTATGTCGTGTACGCTGCCTGGATGGTGCTGCCTTACGCGTTGCACGCGATTGATGAGAAGAGGTTTGGCTGATGGCTCGGTTGGATAGGGGCCCGGTGTCGGGCGCGGCGTGCGGCCCGGATATGCCGGCGATTGAGGTGCGAAGCCTGAGCTTTGCCTACTCCGATGCTGATGCTGCGGTGCTCGAGGGGCTCGACTGGTCTGTTCCCCAAGGTGCATTTGCGCTGCTTGTTGGCGGCACCGGTTCGGGCAAGTCGACGCTGCTGTCGCTGCTCAAGCCCGAGATCGCTCCAGCGGGCGAGCGCACTGGCGAACTGCGCGTGCTGGGCGAGCCCGTCGCCGACATGGATGTGCGGGCATCGGCGGAGCGCGTGGGTTATGTGTTCCAGGATCCCGAGAACCAGATCGTGTGCGAGACCGTGTGGCACGAGATGGCGTTTGGCCTGGAAAACTTGGGGCTAGCGCGCGACGAGATGCACCGTCGCGTAGCCGAGACCAGCTATTTCTTTGGGTTGGAGGATTGGCTCCACCGCGACACCGATACGCTTTCGGGTGGCCGCAAGCAGCTGCTGTCGCTTGCCGCCGTCCTGGCGCTGCGTCCGCGTGTGCTGCTACTCGACGAGCCCACGTCTCAGCTCGATCCCGTTGCCGAGAAGAATTTTCTGCACGCGCTGTTTCGCGTGAACCGTGAACTGGGCTGTACGGTTGTAGTGGCTACGCATCAACCGCGGCCGATGCTCGAGTATGCGACGTGTGCGTACCGGATTGAGGGCGGTCGCGTGCGCGAGGTGGCGGATATGGCTTCTTTGGGGCGCCGAGAATCGCTGTTTTCCGATGACATGTTGGGGTGGGGTGCCATCCGACGTGCAAATAACGGAGTATTCAGCAGGCGTGAGGACAATATGGGCTCTCTGGAGGCGCCCAGGGACGTATCGAACGCGAAAAAAAGTTCGGAATTGGACAAATCGTCCGAATTTGTGGCGCAAATGTCGCTCGAGAACGGCTCGGAAGCCTTCTCGCGCGCGGATGGAAGCAGAATACTCCAAAAAATGCACGGCGGGTCGGCTACCACCCTGTCGGAAGGCTGGTTTCGCTACGATCGCGCGGGCGGTTGGGTGCTGCGCGGGCTCGATGTGACGTTTTCAGCCGGTGCGGTGCATGCGATTGTGGGCGGTAACGGCTGCGGCAAGTCGACGATGCTCTCGGTGCTGGCCAAGACGGCTAAGCTGCAGCGTGGCCGCATGGTGCGTGGGACGGCTTCGGCGGCACTGCTGCCGCAGAATCCCAAGGCATTGCTGGTAGCCGAAACGGTGCGCGACGAGCTGATGGAATGGGCTTCGACCTGCGGATACGACGAGGCCGCAGCACAGGAGCAGGCAGCGCGCCTGGGCCTGGCGGGCCTGGAGGCGCGTCACCCGTACGATCTTTCGGGTGGTCAGCGCCAGCTGCTTGCGTTGGCAAAGCTGCTGTTGATTGATCCGGAGCTGCTGCTGCTTGATGAGCCCACCAAGGGTCTTGATCTGGCAAGTCGCTGCATTATCGCCCGAGCCCTGCGCGAGCATGCGCAGGCAGGCGGCACCGTCATCATGGCTACGCACGATTTGGACTTTGCCGAGCAGGTAGCCGACGACGTCGCCATGATGTTTGACGGCGAGATTGCCTGCATGGAGCCTCCGACAGATTTCTTTGCCGACAACGTGTTCTACAGGGCGTGATGGGATGACGGACTGTCGTTTCTCGCGTTTGCTTGCAAAACTGGAGATCCCGCTGTTGTTGGCGGTGCCGGCGGTGATGGCTGCCGCGTTGCTGGCGGGTGTTGAGCAGGCAGCGTTGGCCATGCTTGTCGTGGTGGCGCTGGTGCTTGCACTGTTCTTTGCGGGTTACGAGGCATCTCGTCCGGGTTTGCGCCAGATTATGCCCACGCTGGTGCTGGCGGCGCTGGCGGCGGCGGGGCGCATCCTGTTTGGGCCCATTCCCGACTTTAAACCGGTGAGCGCCGTCGCCATTATCGCGGGGGCGGCGCTTGGTCGCCGCAATGGTTTTATGGTTGGCGCGCTGGCGGCGCTGACCAGCAATTTCTTTTTTGGACAGGGTATGTGGACGCCATGGCAGATGTATGCCTGGGGGCTCGTGGGATACGTTGGCGGTGCGCTGGCGTATGCGGGTGCGTTCGACCGCGCCGACGGCACCGTGCGCATGCCAGCACTGCTGGCGTACGGCTTTGCGTCGGGCCTGCTCTATGGCGTCGTGATCAACGCGTATGACATCATTGGTTTTGTACAGCCGCTTACCTGGGCGGGTGCCGTGGCGCGTCTTGCCACGGCAGTGCCGTTCGATATCACGCACGGACTCGCGACCTGCGTGTTTTTGGCTGCCCTGTACAAGCCCTGGTGTCGCCGCATCAACCGAGTCGTCGTGAAATACGGGCTGTAGGGCATTTCGCGTTCCCTCACGAACTTGCGGTGGAATAGCTCTCGTTTTGGCTATTTGCTGCCCAAACAGGAACTATTCCACCGCACCTTATAGGGGGAGAGGGGTCACATGATCTGTTTTCCTCTGTCCCCTAGAGGAATTACTTGGGGCTAGAGCTCTAGCGTGAGAGTGACGGGGCAGTGGTCGCTGCCGAAGATATCGCCACGGATGCCGGCGTCGCGCACATTGCCGGCGATTGCGTCGCTCACCAGGAAATAATCGATGCGCCAGCCTGCGTTGTTCTTGCGGGCATTAAAGCGGTAGCTCCACCAGCTGTAGGCGCCCTCGACGTCGGGGTTTGCCGCACGCCAGGTATCGGTAAACCCGGCGTTGAGCAGCTCGGTAAACTTGCCGCGTTCCTCGTCCGAAAAGCCGGCGTTGCCGCGGTTGGACTTGGGGTTCTTAAGGTCGATCTCCTCATGCGCCACGTTAAAGTCGCCGCAGGTTACGACGGGCTTGCCGGTCTCGCGCTCAAGCGCGCTCAAAAAGCCGCGATAGGCATCGTCCCAGGCCATGCGCACGTCGATGCGGGCGAGCTCGTTTTGGGCGTTGGGCGTATAGACATCCACAAACCAAAACTTGTCGAACTCGAGCGCGCAGACGCGGCCCTCGGTTGCGGCTTGGGCGACGAGCTCGGCCGCCTCGCCCTCGCCGGCGTAGGGTAGCAGTGCGTCGGCGCGTAGCACGCTCAGCGGTTCCTGGCGGCTAAAGACTGCGGTGCCCGAATAGCCTTTGCGTTCGGCGTAGCTCCAGGTTTGATGATAGCCGGGCAGGTCAATATCGACCTGGCCCTCTTGCAGTTTGGTCTCTTGCAGCGCCAAGATATCGACGTCGAGTTCTTGCGCGATCTGGATAAAGCTCGGGTCCTTTTTGAGAACGGCGCGCAGGCCGTTGACGTTCCACGAGGCGAAAGTGTAAGTCTGAGGCATGGTGTCCTTTCGACGGGGTTGGCAGGCTTAAGATTAGCGCAACAGGGGCGGGGCGTAGTCCGCGAGTGATAGTGCGAACGCCGCCGTCCCGGAGACACGGACGGAGAACTCATATGACGCAGGCAATATCGGACCCCAAGCAGGCCTCCGCCGCGCTGGCGGAGCTGTTCGGCACCCACAAGCGCGTGGTCTTCTTTGGCGGCGCGGGCGTTTCCACGGCGAGTGGCATCCCCGATTTCCGCAGCGTGGACGGCCTGTACCACCAGCAGTTTGCCTACCCGCCCGAGACCATACTCTCGCATAGCTTTTATGAGGCGCATCCGGCCGAGTTCTTCGACTTTTACCGCACCAAGATGATCGCGCTTGGCGCCAAGCCCAACCGCTGCCACACCAAGCTGGCCGAGCTGGAACGCGCCGGCAAGCTTGATGCCGTGGTAACGCAAAACATCGACGGCCTGCATCAGATGGCGGGCTCGCAGCGTGTGTTCGAGCTGCACGGATCGGTCCATCGCAACATTTGCCAGTCGTGCGGCGCGGTCTATAGCGCCGAGTGGATTTGCTCGCGCGAGCACGAGGACGCCGCGGGTGTGCCCGTGTGTCCTGCGTGCGGCGGGCGTATTAAGCCCGATGTGGTGCTCTACGAGGAGCCGCTCGACGAGCGTGTGCTGACCGGTGCCGTTGCCGCCATCGCTGCGGCCGATGCCCTCATTGTGGGCGGGACCTCGCTCGTGGTGTATCCAGCGGCGGGCCTTACGCGCTACTTTACCGGCGATACGCTGGCCATTTGCAATCTTGCTCCCACCGATCAGGATGCAAATGCCGACCTGCTGATTTCTTGCGACATCGCGGCCGCGTTTGCGTTCTAGCCCGTGCGCGCGGATACAATAGAAAGGCTGATTGCAAAACAACCCCGCCGCCGACGCCCAGTCGCGGCGGCGCGGGCATTTTAGGAGGATGTTCATGGCGAACGATAGCAAGACATGGCGGTGCGGAAAGTACGAGCTCAGCTTTGACCGCCCGCGCATCATGGGCGTCCTCAACGTGACGCCCGATTCGTCTAGCGATGGCGGGGAGCACTTCGACCCGGATGCCGCCATCGAGTACGGCCTGGCGATGCTCGACGCCGGCGCCGACATCATCGACGTGGGCGGCGAGTCCACGCGCCCCGGCTTTACCCCGGTCAACCCCGACGAGGAGGCTCGCCGCGTGCTGCCCGTGGTACGCGCGCTGGCCAAAGAGGGTGCCATCGTCTCGATCGACACGCGCCACGTGGCGGTTGCCAAGGCTGCCGTGCGCTGCGGCGCCTCGATCGTCAACGACGTGACAGGCTTCACCGACCCCAAGATGGTCGAGTTTGTCGCGACGAGCACCTGCGGCGTCATCGTGGTGCACGCCGGCGAGGTCGCGGCGCCCACGCGCACGCATGCAACGGTGCAGCTCGATACCTCGGCCGCGGCGTTTGTTGCCGAGAAGGCGCGCGAAGCGGCTGCCGAGGCTGCGCGCGAGGCCGAGAAGCCGGCGCGCCGTCGCCGCGGCAAGTTGCTGGGCGAGCCCAAGACGGAGGCCAAGCTTCCGGGCGGCGTGGTGCAGCCCTCGTTGCCGTTTGGCGAACCGGAGCCCACGTCCGAGCCTTCAAGCGAGCAGGAGACGCCGGCCGCCGAGCAGGTTGCTGCCGCCGAGACCGTCGCGCCCGCGCCCGAGGCCGCGCCCGCAGCCACCGAGGCCGCATCGGAGTCCAATGACCGCCTGGCCGCCTTGATGCGCCGCAGTGCCCGCCGTGAGGAGGCCTATGTGCCCACCTTGCAGCTCCGCCGCTTTACCCTGCCCGATTCGGCGCCCATCATGCGCCGCGTCATGGGCTTTCTGTCCGACCAGGCCCGCACGCTCATCCATGCCGGCGTGTCGCGCGACCGCATCTGCATCGATCCTGGCCCGGGCTTTGGTAAGTCGGCTAACGAGAACATCGTCATCCAGCGCGAGACTGCCAAGATGGCGTCGCTGGGCTACCCGCTCATGTGCGCCGTGTCGCGCAAGCGTTTTGTGGGCGCTATCTCGGGCGTGACCGAGGCCGCCGAGCGCGATGCCGCCACGTTTGGCGTGTGCCTGGGCGCCATCCAGGCCGGTGCCAACATCGTGCGCGTGCACGACGCCGCGGGTTTTGCGCAGTTCCTGAACGGTTACTGGGCGGTTGCCAAGCCGCAGCCGCGCCGCGCGTTTGTGGCCGTGGGCTCCAACCTGGGGCATCGCTGCGACAACATCCGCGCCGCACGCGAGATGATCGCCGAGATTCCACTCACCTGCGTGTCCAACTCCTCCAAGATTTACGAGAGCGAGCCGGCCTACGAGACGCGCCAGGACGCGTTTGCCAACGCCGTCATCGAGATCAAGACCGAGCTGGCGCCGCTGGTGCTGCTCGATGAGCTCATGAAGATCGAGGCCGAGCTGGGGCGCGACCGCTCCAAGAAGGCCAAGGCCAACGGTCCGCGCACCATCGACCTGGACCTGCTGTGGATGGATGGCGAGACCCACGGCGGCAAAAAGCTGCGCCTGCCGCATCCTCTCATTGGCGAGCGCGACTTTGTGCTGGTGCCGCTCGAGGACCTGATGCACGACCCGGCGCGGTTCTTCCGCTACAACGGTGTCGAGGTCAAGGAGCCCGAGGACCGCGTGGGCCATATCGTTGGCGAATTGGGGCGTATGTAGATGATCGAGATGAATGCTGTTGCCGCCGGCACCGAGCTCGACGCGGCGCGTAACGCGGGCCGCGAGGGCGTGTCCGCGGGCTGGTGCGCGTGGAGCGCGGGCGATGCTTCGCTGACGTTTTCGCTGATCGTGCGCCCGGACGTGAACATGCATGCCTTCCACGGCCTGCCGTTTGTGGCTGCGATGGGCATGATGGACGCGCTCGTGGGCACGGCTTCGACGCCGGGGTTGGGCCTTGCCGGTAAGGTGGGTATCCAGTGGCCGAGCGATATCGTGTGCGGTGCGCCTGCGTTTGAGACGTCGCTCGCGCGTGTTGCCGTGAACGGCGGTGCCGCTGCTGCGGGCATGTTCGGTGCCGTGACGGTGGATATTGAGCGTTCGGCGCTGGGCGAGCTTGGTGTGGACGTGGCTGACGAAGCGCTGGTCGAGACGCTGGCCGCCGCCGTGCTGGCCCGCGTGGGCGCTTGGGCGGTTGTTGCCAACACGCCGCAAGGCGCCGCAGGGCCGCTGGCTCCCGTGCTGGGCGAGTACTTCGACATGGTGCCGCTGCTGGGCCGCCAAGTTGCGGCGGTGTCGCCCAACGGCCTGCCGCTTGCGGTCGGTGTGTTTGCAGGCCTGGACATCTGGGGCCGCGCGACCATTAAGACCGATGCCGGCGAGCAGGAGTTTCCGCCCGAGGCCGTACGAATTCGCGGGCTGTAGCGTCTCGGCTTCGCCAGAGCCTACGCTAACTCCTGCATGCGGCGGTAGATTTCGCAGATACCCTTGATGGTGAGCTGTCCGTCGACCACGTCGAAGGCATCGGTCGAATCGGCGACGATGCCGGCGAGACCGCCTGTGGCGATAACGGTGGCATCGTCGCGGCCCAGCTCGCGCTTCATGCGCGCGACCAGGCCTTCGGCCATGGCGGCGGCGCCCATCACGGCGCCGACCTTGATGCATTCCTCGGTGTCACGGCCGATGGCGTGCTCGGGCGCCTCGAGCGGAACGCTGGCGAGCTTGGCAGCGCGGGCAGCTAGCGCGTCCATGGAGATGCGGATGCCCGGCGCGATCGCTCCGCCAATGTAATAGCCGTCCTCATCGATGACGTCGATATTGGTCGCGGTACCAAAGTCCACCACGATCGCTGGCGCGCCGTAGAAAGCTTCGGCTGCGACGGCGTTAGCTACGCGGTCGGCGCCCACGGCCTGGGGTCGCGCCGCACGCAGCTTGGTCACGGCGGCCGTCTGCGGCCCGATGACGATGGCGTCTGCGGCAATGCGGTCGGCCACAGCGTGCCATTCGCGCGAGAGCTGCGGCACCACGCCGGCAAAGGCGATCGCGTCGACCGCGCCGAGCGAGAGGTCGTACATCTTAAAGAAACCCATCAGGCGCACATGGATCTCGTCGGCGGTATAGGAGCGGTCGGTGGGCATGCGCCACGACTGCACCAGCTCGTCTCCGTCAAACAGGCCCATGGCCGTCTGCGTGTTTCCCATATCGATAGCGAGCAGCATGTCTACTCCCGGTGTCGGCATAAAAGGACGCGCACCATTGTATACGTGCCGTCGACGGC
>CABUZD010000006.1 GCA_902495945.1 uncultured Collinsella sp. | reverse complement strand
CCAAGGAGGCCTAGGTCATGGCATCTCAAGTTGAGCTCACCCCATGCGGGGCCATGTTTGACATCTTTAAGCGCGCGGCGCATCTGAGCCATATCGAGCTGTGCGGCTTGGTGCTTTCGTCCCGTCCGCTCGCCGACGGCCGCAGCCCGCAGAGCCGAGCCGCCGATCGCTCTTGGGTTTCCCGCTTTATCGTTCGCGCGCCGGTCGGCACGCTTCAGCAGCGCTACTTTGCCGAATACGGTACCTCGGCTGCGCGTATTATGTCGCAACTGGCCCTGCGCCAGCGCAATCCCATGGACTCCACGGCTGTGATCAATATGGTGTGCGGTCCTGCAGGTGAACCGATGGTACGCGCGCTCGAAGAGTGCCACCAGGACACGAATCTCTATCGCAACGCGCTCGATCGCCTGTCCCAGGCGGCGGAACTCATGCCCGCCGAGCGCGCCGAGGCCGTGCTGGTGCTGTTTGTCGCCGTCGGTTGTTCGGCGGATGTGCGGTCCTCGGTGAACTATTCCATCGACTACGCACACGCGACCTGTGGCGGAGGCACATCCACGCCGCGTTCGCTTGGCATGTCGCTGACTGCGGGCGAACGCGAACCCGCCCCGGCGCACCCCTTGGGCTTGCTGCGCGTGCAAAACAGTTTTGTCGTGAGCGCCCCGCGCTGGATTCAGCCGAGTGAGCAGGGTGTTGAGATTGGCGCGCTGGCCACTGGTGAGGGCGATATTACCGACGTCGGCGACGATGTCTCGGCCCGCCATGCCCATATCTGGTGCGATGCTCAAAATATCTGGCACGTCGAGGACTTGTCGTCCACCAACGGAACCGTGGTGGTAAACGGGGCCACGCGCGTCTGCATTCAGGTCGAGCCCGGCCGTTCCGCCCAACTCAATCCCGGCGACGAGCTCAAGCTCGGCGAATCCACTACCTACGCCATTCTCTTCGGTGCCCTCTAGCCGGCAGATAGGGACGTTTCTTTTCTGCCGGCACTTGGGGACACTCCTCGGCGCGCCAGAGCCAGTCGCCCGGGGATGGAGGGGCCATTTTGGCCCTTGGCGGTCAGTCGGGGCGAAACTAGAAGATCTTTCCGATTCGCGGTTGTTCATGCTTGTAGAGCATCTAAAACAATAGGATGTTATTCTGGAATATGCCGGGTGCGTGAACTTGCCTGTCTTAGCCTTAATAAGGTATAGGGGAGTTTGGCTCAGGGGTTCCGTCTTGTTCTTCAGCGCAGTGTTGTGGGACAGATTTGCTGAGATTGGCGCCTTACACCGCAGAGCGCACGGAAGGCTCTCGATTTGTGTTCTGGCCCCAGAATACAGGGCCTGATACTTACCAACTGTGGCATGGATGTAACATCTGTAGAAATCAACCCTTTTGTTGTCGACCTTTGTAAGAAGAACACTGCCATCAACTCTTTGGATGACGAAACTAGGGTGCTTGAGGGGAGCCTTTACTCCCCTCTGAGAGATGACTCATGTTTTTCGCTTGTCGTTGTGAATCCTCCGTTACTGCCGATTCCGGATGAGATTCCTTATCCCTTCGTTTGAGATGGAGGACAATCGGGTCTGGATAAAACACTTCGTATTCTTAAGGGTGGCGATACGCATTTAGAGAAAAACGGTAAATACTGCTAATAGGGGTGACGACGATGGTGCAGGGGCGACCCGCGATGCTCTCATCAATACGTCGGATACTTGGGAAATCAGGTCTAGATGCATGTATGATGATGCTGTGTGGCTATTCAATTAATCCGCGTTCCGAATGGGTGCAGGGTATAGCTGCGACATCGTATGCTTTTGACCCGGCGCGATACTCAGATATTTCTGAGGCGGTTGACGAAGTTTATACGCACTATGCCGCGCAAGGCGTTTCGGAAGTTTGCACATCTACGTTACGGGCTTAGGTTTCTTCAAGCGAGCAGGCCGGTTGCGTTATTTCGAGCGATTTTTCTAGTCTAGACGACAAAAGGCAAAGGATTTGATGGGTGTAAAACGCGGACGTTTGTGGGCGGATGCTCAAATCTATTGTGGCAATCGGGCGGTTGAAAAAGATATTTCAACCGCCCGATTGCCAGGTTCGTCGGAGGAGATGTCCGATTCCGACTCTCTTGTAGGAAGAGCTTGAGATCGTATTGGCCCAAGGCAATCTTAAAGCAGTCTCATTGGCAAATCTTCGCTCCTGTTGTGTTGAGGTGTAAGGTATCAGTGATTGATGTTTTGTGGCGGGTAGATTGGGGCCTTCCTTGATTCGATGCGTTCTCTCGAGGTTCATCAGAGCAAAAGGGGCTTTCGTCTTCATTGCTATCACGGTGATTGGAACCGCTCTCTCCTATGCCATGCCATACGTGAACGGGAAATTCTTAGATTTTCTTCTCGGTAACCGCAGCGAAAGAGACGCCGTACTCTTCGCGCTCCTGGTTGCGTCAATAGGAGTTTTCTCCACCCTCTTTACTTATTTTGCAGGAACACTTTCCATTCGCATAACCACGAGACTTTCCTTTGATCTTCTCAGGGAGGCCGTCTTGCGTTTTGAAAGAGACGATTACTTGGTGAGTCGGACCATCGATCCAGCCTATACAACGCAACGGATTATTTCCGACTCCAGCGTGGTCTCATCCTTCGTTTTGGCGAATTTTATCAGTGCGCCGCTGTCCATTGTAGCCATTCCCATCGTATTGCTTATCATATGGTCAATTGATTCAACTCTCGCGGTGTTTTCCATCATTCTCCTCATCGTGTATTTCTGTGTAATTACTGGGTTGAGGAAACTTTTGTATAGGGTCACGTATGAGAAGAAAGAGGCGGACAGCGCCTTTTACGCCGCAATTGCATCGCAGCTTAATCAGATTCTCAACATTCAACTGACATCTTCGTACGGCAAGAGCGAACAAGCGCTCGACGCTGGGTTTAAGAGCTATTTTCCCAAAGTTTTGCGCTCCGGAAAGCTATCATATTCTCTGACATCGCTCGATGGTCTTTTCGCAGCGTTGTTTCAAGCGGTGATACTTGTTGTTTCCGGAGTACGAATCATTAACGGAACTATGTCAATAGGCGAGTACACTATCATCGGTACATACTTCGCGGTTCTCTTTAAGACTTTGAAAAGTATGATGTCATTGTTCAAATCCTATCAAGATGCCAAAGCATCATGGGATAGGACGGCTATCGCGACGAGAGAAAAGGAGAGATCGGGGTGGAATCGGACCGATTTAGCTAAACTCGATGAAATAAATGACATTTCGGTATCTGATTTGGAATTCTCGGTTGCCCTTCCAGACGGATCTGTCCGAGAGGTCCTCGGCGGGTTTTCTTTCAAGTTTTCCGGTCCTGGTACATATTGCATAGTTGGGGAAAACGGAAGAGGCAAGACGTCACTTCTTTACTTGATGCTCGGGCTATACTCATCGAAAGGCAAAGTAAAATACAACGGTGTGCCAATCGAAGAATGCGACTTGGATTACATACGTGCGAGAGAGATATCGTGCTGCCCACAGTCGTGCTTCGCGCCGGACGAAACGGTGAAAGAGCTGTTAGAGTATTTCGACACGCCCTTTTCTTCCTATCACCGGGGTGTAGATGGCCTACTTTCGCTGGAAAACAGCGTGAAGGAGTTGCTCGGGAAACGTTGCTCCGCGCTTTCGGGCGGTGAGCTGCGCCGAGTGTACTTATGGTCGGCGATTTCACGCAAGTCGTCAGTTTTGGTACTCGACGAGCCCACGACTGGGTTAGACGCTGTAAGCCGCGCCGAGCTTGCGGCCTATGTTAAGCGCAACAAGCAAAGCCAGCTGATCATCGTTGTCTCTCACGATGACGAGATGGTCGGCGCGGTAGAAGGGGTAGTGGATTTAGACAGCATGTACCAGGGTAAATGATGACAAGTGTAGTGCTACCCAACTGGCAGAGATAACAAAAAGGCGATGCAGATGCACGTAGCATTCAGGCGGTTCGGACTCGGTGCCTTCACGCCATCGCAACGCTTTCAGATATAGTTCTCGTTCTCTTACTAAAGGAAACTTTAGTCTACGTCATCTTGTCGAGACAGAGGTGAAGCGAAGTGTTGTCGCGACGTATCTTATTCCAGGTGGCTCAGTATCAGCGTGAGAATCGCACCAAAGTGTACTTACGATTCTCGTGTCCCACGGACAACATGAGCTGAGCATTGAGGTTCCACCCTTTGCTGCAACTACACGGGGTTGGACGGCAATGAATATGCCGGGCCGCATACCACGCGCAGCGGGGGTCCATGTCCCAGTATGTTGCCTACAGCAGCCTCGATGTCCACGCACACATCATCTCTGCCTTCGCGTTCAATCCATTTGCCGGAGAGTGCGAGGGTTGCCAGGCCGTAGAATTCGAGCCGAACAAATGAAATGCGGTATCAGCGCATAGGATTAAACTGACGATTGCTTTGCACTGAGAATACGCTTGGAAAGCCGCTATGGGTGGCGGCCCAGGTTAAATAGAGAAGCCCGTCCGATCACTTTCATGTGGCGAACGGTCGGGCTTCTTATTCCACTTGCCAATGCTCGGCTCATATTGGAAGAAAGCTACGCTAATGTTTGCGTGACACTCCTATTTTCTCCGAAGAAAGAGTCGGATAATGAAGAACAGAATTAAAAAAGGTGCCAGATATAACGCAAGTATAAAGGCTAATCCAACGAGACCTTGCAATAATGGCATAACTCCTCCCAGACACGAGATTTTGGTATTTGTTCCCATCTTATTCTGAATTGGACCAAATAGTTCCTAGCCACAAAACTACTCGTCAACTGGATCGCACCAATCTGCTGGCAAAACACAGCTTGATTCTTTATCGACATAGCACCAATCCGCAACAGGGCACTCGGCGATGTCGTAAAAATTGCATATATCAACTCCAAGACAACAAGGCTCAACGGGAGGATGTTCATTTGAACCAACAGGATGGATATGCTTCATAACAGCTCCTCACCTTAATCCAATTAGAGACTACGTTTGATCAATGCCACAGTGATCTACAACGCAGATGCTGCCGCCATCCATGTCATAGTCGCAGTAATCGTATGCACCACAGCCATCTGCTTTATCATAAACAGTACAGATGTCAGTAATGCCCAAGAGGCAGTCAAAAGACATCGGCTTCACGCCTGCCTCGTCGCCACTTCCTGGATTAATCGGATGAATATGCTTCACGACTACCTCCCTTTGAGTGCAGAAAAACCTCAATATTGTGTATAACAAACCAAGATGTCTAGTTCACCATATTTCTAGAATGGTTTCGGCGAACGTAGCAATAAGCTTTGCAGACGGTAATCAGAAGAACGAACACCTCCACAATGGTGACAGCAATGCGCTGAACCGCTTATTCCGATACAGTAGCTTCTCGTTGATTTTTCTCCTGCGAAGATGAGTGGCGGGAAATAAGGTCAAAAGCCATCTCGTAGCACATTTTTCTATATTCACATGATGCAGGGTGTAGACTCTTGGGCAAGTAGCCGTGCTCGTCTGCAGCCTCCCAGCTACAGCCCCCACCACAGAAAGACCGAGCCCAACAGTCCGTACAGTCAATTCTTTTTTCGACACCCTGACTCCAGTTTTCAATATACCTAGTTTCGTCAATTCCGGTGACGATGTTGCCCATTTTGAATCGCATCATCCCGACAAACCTGTGACAGGGGTATACGTCCCCTTCGGGAGTCACGGAAATAAAACGCCTGCCAGCCCCGCATCCGACAAAGGCGATCCTGTTGCTCATAATCAAATCAACTGCAGTTTTCAATGTTCTAAACAAGGGCTTTTCCCCTTGATCAATCTGTTTGAGATATTGATCCGCCAAATCTATTAGGCCCGCCCTGATTTTGTTTAATGAGTGTTCGTCGAGTTTGATATTCTCATCGAATGAGCTCACGGGCGAGAAGTAAATCCTTCTGAAGCCCATCTCTTTAAACTGAAGATAGTCTTCAACAAGGTTACAGTTATTATTTGTTAAGGTCGCTCTTGCGCCGAAGGGGAACGACTCGGAAAAACGACGAACGTTTTTGTCGATATCGGAGAAAGAGCCGCCTCCCGTCTTGTACGGGCGCGATGCATCGTGCTTGCATCCTGTACCATCGAGACTAATCAGAACAGAAAACCCGTGCTCCTTGAAAGAATTCACAGCAGTGTCATTCAAAAGCGTTCCGTTGGTCGTAATAGAATAGGTAAAGTTTCTATTGGGGTATATTCTTTTTGAATAGTCGACCGTTTTCCATATCAGCGGCTCGTTAATCATGGGTTCCCCACCAAAAAAGACGATCGCAAGCGTTTCGTTTTCCGATGAACTTGCGACGAGGTAGTCGACCGCCTTGAAGGCTATCTCGTCTGTCATCAGCAGAGGAGACGTTCCATAATCTCCTTTACCGGCAAAACAGTAACTACAACCAAGGTTGCATGCATGTGAAACGTGGAGTTCGATGGATCTAAGTTTTCGAGGCGTGTCTTTTGTTAAGAAAGTCCGCTCAGACAATCGTTGATACTCATCAATGTCGTCTTCAAGTTCTGCTATGGTCGTTTGGTCGTAGCCTTTCGCAGCAAGTGACTTTGTTAGCAACTTCGAGTTGACCGTTCTTCCCGATGCTTCAAATATGCGAAGCGCATCTTCTGATGCTTGGTCAACCTGAAAGCAATTGCGAGTGACCTCATCGAAGCAGTAACGACGATCACTTACTGAGAAAAAATGCATACGTTCCTCAATTTCATGCTGGACTGGCACTAACCTTGTTTATTGTTGCGCAGCTATAAAAAACCACCAGCGGGGATTCGGTGTGCGGCCCAATCGGACTCCCAAAAGGTTCTATTTGAGACTGGCAAGCTTTGTGTTGTTGGCACTTCGACAGCGCTCTTTATTCCAACATGGAGCCTCGCAGTTTGAGTCGACTTGCCTCTGGAAGGTCCGATCTTAACTTGATTTAGGATGAAAACAGATTACAGGCGCGCTCCTCTAGAAAGAAATGAAACCAATCGCCGCCTTTCACCAGGAAAGTTTTTATAGCCCACCTCGAGCAAAATGAAAGATGCGAGAGCGATTGGGGAACAACGCGAATCTCCCCTTTTGGGTGGGAGCGAGCCTTCAGCCACCGGCGAACGACTCGCCCTGGTCAGAATCTGGAAGTGGTGCCGGGCCGCTTGGGCCTCCCCGGTGACTTCGTGGGGCTTACCTGCCTGACGTCGAGGAGTACATCCGCAAGATTCGTTCCCTATGCCGTTTGCTCTCACGCCCGCCTTAGTTCCAAGTCGGGCGAGCCGCCGCGCTCATGCGACCCGTGGCGGCGACACGTCGACGCCACGCTCGCTGAGCACATCTTCGGTCGCGGGCGAGCACGAGGTCGCGCCGGCGCATCCGCTGGGACTGCTGTGCGTGCAAAACGGCTACGTGGTGAGCGTCCCGCGCTGGATTCAGCCGAGTGAGGAAGGCGTTGAGATCGGCGCGCTGGCAACGGGGGAGGGCGGCATCACCGACGACGTCGGCGACGACGTCTCGGCCCGCCATGCCCATATCTGGTGCGACGAGTCTGGCGCATGGTTTGTCGAGGACCTGTCGTCCACTAACGGCACCGTGGTGGTAAACGGGGCCACGAGTGTGTGTATTCAAGTAGAGCCCGGCCGCTCCGCCCAGCTCAACCCCGGCGACGAGCTCAAACTCGGCGAATCCACCACCTACGCCATCCTGCTCGGCGCCCTCTAGCCGGCAGTTAGGTGTTCCTTTCCTGCCGGTACTTGGGGACACTCCTTGGCGCGTCAGAGCCAGTCGTCCAGGGATGGAGGGACCATTCTGGCCTTTGGCGGTCACCCGGGGTAAACCTTTACCGCCCGCCTATATTTGCCGAAATTACACTTGACGGCGGGGTACAATAAACCCGCATGCGGATTTCCGTTGCGGGCGCTTCCCATCGCCGGGGCGTGCCCGGGAGCATCCGGCATGCGGCCTTTGCGGCGCTCGGTCATGTGCAAGACGGGCGGTCGGGTCTGTGGGGCGCATCAGCTGGCCCTCGCCTCGGCATGTCTTCTCTCCACGCCACGTACCTGCTGCTGAGCCTGCCTGCCAGATGATTGGAAGCAACAGCGTAAATCCCATCACGCCAACATCCCGGCGATCGCCGGGGCCTGTATACCTATATGAGAGGAGAGGGGTATATGGCGCGTAAGTTTAAGTCTATGGACGGCAACGAGGCGGCCGCATATGTTTCGTATGCGTACACCGAGGTAGCGGGAATCTATCCCATTACGCCGTCCAGCCCGATGGCCGACCATGTCGACCAGTGGGCGGCCCAGGGTCGCAAGAACATCTTCGGCACCCCGGTCAAGGTCGTCGAGATGGAGTCCGAGGCAGGTGCAGCCGGTACCGTTCACGGTTCGCTGGGCGCCGGTGCTCTGACCACCACCTACACGGCTTCCCAGGGCCTGCTCCTGATGATCCCGAACATGTACAAGATCGCGGGCGAGCAGCTCCCGGGCGTCTTCCACGTCTCCGCGCGTTGCGTCGCTTCGCACGCCCTGAACATCTTTGGTGATCACTCCGACGTCATGGCCTGCCGCCAGACCGGTTTCGCCATGCTCGCCGAGGGCAACGTCCAGGAGGTCATGGACCTCTCGCCGGTGGCTCACCTTGCCGCCATCGAGGGCAAGACCCCGTTCCTTAACTTCTTCGACGGCTTCCGCACCAGCCACGAGATCCAGAAGGTCGCCATGTGGGACTACAAGGATCTGGCCGAGATGTGCGACATGGACGCCGTCCAGGCTTTCCGCGACCACGCGCTCAACCCTGAGCACCCGCACACCCGCGGCAGCCACGAGAACGGCGACATCTTCTTCCAGAACCGTGAGGCCTGCAACAAGGTCTACGACGAGCTTCCCGCCGTCGTCGAGGGCTACATGAAGAAGATCAACGAGAAGCTCGGCACCGATTACGGCCTGTTCAACTACTACGGCGCTCCCGATGCCGACCGCGTCGTCGTGTGCATGGGCTCCTTCTGCGACGTGCTCGAGGAAGTCATCGACTACCTCAACGCTCACGGCGAGAAGGTCGGCCTGGTCAAGGTTCGTCTGTTCCGTCCGTTCTCCATCAAGCACTTCGTCGACGTTCTCCCCGAGACCGTCAAAAAGATCGCCGTCATGGACCGTACCAAGGAGCCGGGTTCTATCGGCGAGCCGCTCTACCAGGACGTCGTCTCCGCTCTCTACGAGGCCGGCAAGACGGGCATCAAGGTCGTCGGCGGCCGTTATGGCCTGGGCAGCAAGGACACGCCTCCCGCGTCCGCGTTCGCTGTCTTCGAGGAGCTCAAGAAGGACGAGCCCAAGCGCGAGTTCACCATCGGCATTGTCGATGACGTGACCAACCTGAGCCTGCCCGAGGCCGAGGATGCGCCCAACACCGCAGCCCCCGGCACCATCGAGTGCAAGTTCTGGGGTCTGGGTGGCGACGGTACCGTCGGCGCCAACAAGAACTCGATTAAGATCATCGGCGACCACACCGACAAGTACGTCCAGGCCTACTTCCAGTACGACTCCAAGAAGACCGGCGGCGTCACCGTCTCGCACCTGCGCTTTGGTGATTCCCCGATCCGTTCGCCGTACTACGTGACCAAGGCCGACTTTGTCGCTTGCCATAACCCCAGCTACATCGTTAAGGGCTTCAAGATGGTCCGCGACGTCAAGCCGGGCGGCACCTTCCTGGTCAACTGCCAGTGGAGCGACGAGGAGTTCGCCGAGCACATGCCCGCCGTGGCCAAGCGCTACATCGCGAACAACAACGTCAACGTCTACCTGATCGACGCTATCGACCTGGCGGCCAAGGTCGGCATGGGCAAGCGCACCAACACGGTGCTCCAGTCTGCCTTCTTCGCGCTGGCCAAGGTCCTGCCCGCCGAGGACGCCCTGCAGTACATGAAGGACGCGGCTACCAAGTCCTACATGAAGAAGGGCCAGGCTATCGTCGACGCCAACCACAAGGCCATCGATGCCGGCGCTACCGCTTTCCGTAAGTTCGAGGTTCCGGCCGACTGGGCTACCGCCGAGGACGCCGCTCCCGTCGAGCTCTCCGAGGAGACCAAGTCCGCCATCGCCCAGCAGGTCAAGAACCTGCTCGAGCCTATCGATCGCATGGACGGCGACAGCCTGCCCGTTTCCGCCTTCGTCGGTTGCGCCGACGGCCAGTTTGAGCTGGGCGCCTCCGCATACGAGAAGCGCGGCGTCGCCGTGGTCGTTCCTCACTGGGACGAGACCAAGTGCATCCAGTGCAACCAGTGCGCCTATGTGTGCCCGCATGCCACCATCCGTCCGTTCGCGATGACCGAGGACGAGGCTGCCGCCGCGCCCGAGGCTGCCCGCACGCTCGACGCCATGGGCCCCAAGGCCAAGGGCATGAAGTTCACCATGGCCGTGTCCCCGCTCGACTGCATGGGCTGCACCAACTGCGTCAAGGTTTGCCCCAAGGGCGCCCTCGAGATGGTTCCCACCGAGCAGGAGATGGACCAGCAGCCCGTTTGGGACTACATGGTCGAGAACGTCTCCGAGAAGAAGGAGCTCATCGCGGCCAACGTCAAGGGCAGCCAGTTTAAGCAGCCCTACCTGGAGTTCTCGGGCTCCTGCGCCGGCTGTGCCGAGACCGCCTATGCACGTCTGGTGACCCAGGTCGCCGGCGACCGCATGTTCATCTCCAACGCCACCGGCTGCTCCTCCATTTGGGGCAACCCCGCTGCCACCGCTCCTTACTGCAAGGACAAGGACGGTCACGGCCCGGCGTGGAACAACTCCCTGTTCGAGGACAATGCCGAGCACGGTCTGGGCATGGCCGTCGGTTACGAGGCCGTCCAGAAGAAGCTGATCGCCGCTACCCAGGACATCATCGCTGCCGATGGTCCGTCCGATGAGCTCAAGGCTGCCGGCCAGGCTTGGATCGACTCCGTCAACGACGCCGAGGCCTCCAAGACCGCTGCCGCTGCCTACGTTGCCGAGCTCGAGAAGTGCGGCTGCGACGCTTCCAAGGCGATCCTCGCCGACAAGGCTTACCTCACCAAGAAGTCCTTCTGGATCTTCGGCGGCGACGGTTGGGCCTACGACATCGGCTTCGGTGGCCTGGATCACGTCCTGGCTTCCGGCCACAACGTCAACGTCTTCGTCTTCGACACCGAGGTTTACTCCAACACCGGTGGTCAGGCCTCCAAGGCCTCGAACCTGGGCCAGGTCGCTCAGTTCGCCGCTGCCGGTAAGGTGACCAAGAAGAAGTCCCTGGCCGAGATTGCCATGAGCTACGGTTACGTCTACGTGGCACAGGTCGCCATGGGCGCCAACCCGGCTCAGACCCTCAAGGCTATTCACGAGGCCGAGGCCTACGACGGCCCGTCCCTCATCATCGGCTACAGCCCCTGCGAGATGCACTCCATCAAGAAGGGCGGCATGCAGAACTGCCAGGCCGAGATGAAGAAGGCTGTCGAGTGCGGTTACTGGAACCTCTTCCGCTTCAACCCCGAGGCTGCTGCCGGCAAGAAGTTCTCGCTCGATTCCAAGGAGCCCGCGGGCGGTTATCAGGAGTTCCTGATGAACGAGGCCCGTTACGCTTCGCTGACGCGTTCCTTCCCCGAGCGCGCCGAGGAGCTCTTCAAGGAGAACGAGCAGGCCGCTATGGACCGCTACGCTCACCTGCTGAAGCTCAAGACGGTGTACAACGAGGCCTAGGTCTCTCACCGCAGGATCTGAGGGCTGACCTTCGCGGACGTCCTCGGACATGAAAGAACCCCCGCTGCGCACTACGTGCGGCGGGGGTTCTTTCGTCCTGCGGAGTGTCCGCGAAGGTCAGCCCTCAGATCCTGCTGCGACTACGTCCTCGGATTGTGTGGGCGGATGAAGGACGTAGTTGGTCGGGTATTCCGTCCCCTTCGCTGTTTCGCGGCTTTGCCGCGAAAGGCGCGTTACTTTGGGGATGGATGGGGGGCGTGGCTGTTGCAACGCCTTACCCCTTTGCTTTTTCGCGCCTTTGGCGCGAAACGCGCAGCACCTTGGGAAATGCATTGATGCGTGGGCGTGGCTGGATTGCGGATTCAAATGGCTAGAGAGATATGGGTGCGAACAAGAAATCGTTATTGGGGTCATCCTTTTCCATAAACTCATCGAGACAAAACGTCATGTAGATTGGAACGTACAGAACCTTGCCCTCTTTGCTGAGATTCTCGTGGCTCAGTACAACGGCCTCGGGAATTTTGTACTCGCCCACACTCATCAGACGATCGAGGGCCGCATGCGCTCGAACCTTCTTGCCCGATTTGACCTCGATTGGGACAACATGCCCGTGGGCGCCTTCGATCACAAAGTCAACTTCACCGACCTCACGCGTTTGGTAGTACCATGCATCCGCCCCGAGGGCAACAAGTTCCTGCGCGACCACGTTCTCATAGAGACCACCAAGGTTGGGAGTTTTCATATCAAGATAGACAGCGCGTGCAGTGCTGCCGGGGTACCGCGACGCTAGCATGCCCGTATCAGACTCGTATAGTTTGAAGGCTGTCGTTTTCTCCGTCCTCTTGAGAGGACTCCGTGGCTCCGTCACCCTGGCGACCATCAATCCAACACCTGCGTTAACAAGCCACAGGAAATCCTGTTCATATTTTTTAAGGCGAGCTCCCTCACCCAGAGACGAAACAACAAAGCGATGAGACTCCGCCTCAAGCTGGACGGGAATTTGCTCAAATATCGACCGAACGTTAAACGCTCGAGTCGATGCATATTTTGAGATATCGCTTTTGTACTGATCGACCAGCTGAGTTTGAAGCTCACGTGTGCTCACGAGCGAATAACCCGAATCAATATAGTTCTGAACGACTTCCGGCATGCCGCCACAAACGATATAAGCTCTATAGTTCTTGAGCATCGCCTCATGAATATAGTTTTCGACAGGATGCTTTTCGACAAGGCAGCTGCGAATGCCTGCAAGCACATTCTCACTGACGCTGTTTGCCCAACAAAACTCTTCAAAATCCATTGGACGCATAACAATGTGCTCGACATACCCCACCGGAAAAGAAGAGATTCCCTTAAACTCAGTCCCAAGCATAGACCCCGAGAAGACATAGCTAAAGCGCCCATCCTCGACCAACGCCTTCATGAGCGTAACGATCTGCGGATACTCCTGAATCTCATCGACAAAGACAAGCGTATCCCCCTCAGTAAGCGGCGCATCCGCAAGAAGGGCTACACGGTTGATAAAGTCAACGGAGTTCTTTGCGCCAATAAGCACATTCTTTGCCTCGACATCGAGTAGTAAATTGACCTCAAAATACGAAGCGTAGTTGCTTTTTCCGAACGCGCGAATCGCATAGCTCTTGCCGATCTGACGCGCACCAGTAACAAGTAATGCCTTATTGGAGTTATTCTTCCAGCTCAAAAGCCTATCAGTGACCTTACGGCGTAGCATAAAACCCCCAAATGACAAAAATTGGCAGATAGAATTGCCTAAAATCATACAAAAATTTGCGGATAATAGCGTGCGTAAATATACAAAAATTGGCAGATAATAATGTCGTAAATATACAAAAATTTGGAGATAGCAAAGGTTCGAATAGGTCTCAAAGCCACTGAAACAGTGCTCTACTTTGCGAAGGGGCTGGGGACGCTGTTGGGTGCGTCTCCAGCCCTCTGATTCTTACTTTGGATCTCGATGGTGGGATGTTGTCGGTGCTGCTTGCTTGGTTACCTTGTCTCGCCGCTCTCTGTGCGTAGGCGGTAGCCGTGGACGAGGTCGCTAATAGCCGGCCAGGGAATCTGGCGGTCGACCCAAAATTGGAGCTGGACCAGATAGCGCTCGGTGGCGCGGGTGAGGGCAGCGAACTGTTCGTGAGTCTCGACCTGGGCGTAGAGGTCACGGCTGTGGGCGAGGATTGCCGTGGTGTCATCCATTTTGCCGGTGACGTCGAAGGCGCCCGAGAACCAGTCGCATAGGCGCGCGGCGCTGTTGTTGATCGTTGCGAGGTCGGCGGTGCCGTCGTTGGCATTTTCGTTGGCCTGGGCTCGCAGGAGGGAGAGGGCGTCGGCTGCGTTCATGCAGTAGCCGACGGTGAAGTTCCAGACGGCGAATTCGCGGCCGGTGTCGAGCTTGCGGCGGCGCATGTAGTCGATATCGCGCGGTTCCTCGAGCATCATTTGATCGGCGAGGGCCTCAAGTGCAGTGGTGTACTCGGCAAGGTCGAGTGCGAGCAGGGTGTTGATATCCATCATCTTTAGGCCTCCGTTTCGATCTCGACGATTTCGTTTTTGATGTACATACCCTGGTTATCCCAGACATTGCGGCAGGCAGCGGCAAAGCGCTCGCGGTCGGCTTCGCAGATGCGGGCGAACATGTTGCAGGTGCCAAAGGGCTCGCACACGTCAAAGAAGATGCAAATTGACGACCAGCCGCCATACCAGCTCACGGCGCCCGCCGGCTCGTGAAAGACGGGGTTCTCGATGTGCTCGTAATTGGCGATGGGGCCCGAGACAGGATACGTCACCTCGGCATCGCAGATCTTGGCCGAAAAGATACGTGACTCGACCGGACAGGACGATTCGAACAGCTTGCATGCCTCGGGAGCCTTGTCCCAGAGCATGTCGGCGAGAAACGTCTCGCCATTCAGCGTAATCTTGAGCATTTTTGTCATAGTAAGGACCTCCTCAATCCGTCGCTCAAGGGGTTCGCTGGCGGATAAGGAGAAGACAGCAGCGGGGTCGCCGAACCCAAACTTCACGACAGATCTCTGTCGCCCCAGCCCGCGCTGTTCTTCGCTAAAGTACCATGCAGCAATTGCGCGCGCAATATCAGTTTTTGATTTTCTGGAAGCGGCAATCGACGAGACGGCTCGCCGGCTGCCGGCCGACGCGCGGCAAAGGCACTCGTCTATTCCTTAAGTTGGATGAAAAACGCCATGTTATTGCAGGGCTGCATACTCGTCCAATAAGTGCATAGAATCTCGTATAGTGCGAGTAAGATTTTGCGCTGCCTATTTTGTGTTTAGCAAAGATATAGTTTGCATAATCTGGTCTAATCTCTGCTCTATTAAAATAAAGTTGCACGTAAATGACGTAGATATGCTTGAGCTGGGTTTCTTTACGCTGAGCGGGTAAAAGCGACCGTTCACCGTTCAACTATTTTCAAAATGAATAAAATGAGCGATAAAGAGAATATAAACCTTAATAAACTCGCGTATCGCACGGGCGCGGTTTATTAATGGGTTGTAGGCCTTTTACAGAAAGGATTCCAGCAATGTCTAAGCCTCTTGGCAAGCCCGATCGTATTGTCGTCGCCCTTGGCGGCAACGCCCTCGGCAACAACCCCGTTGAGCAGATCGAGGCCGTGAGCAACACCGCTCACGCTCTTCTCGGGCTGATCGAGCAGGGCAACGAGATCATCATCACCCACGGCAACGGCCCGCAGGTCGGCATGATCCAGAACGCCTTCGCCGCTGCCCACGACGCCATCGGCACCCCCGAGATGCCGCTGCCCGAGTGCGGCGCCATGTCCCAGGGCTACATTGGTTATCACCTGCAGCAGGGCATTGGCCGCGAGATGCACAAGCGCTATAAGCGCTGGCACGCCGCCACCGTCGTCACCCAGATCGAGTGCGACCCGGACGACCCCGCGTTCAAGAACCCGACCAAGCCGATCGGTCCCTTCTACACCGAGGAGCAGGCCAAGGAGTTCATGGCCGAGGATCCCTCCAAGGTCTTCGTCGAGGATTCCGGTCGCGGTTGGCGTCGCGTCGTCGCTTCCCCCGATCCCAAGAAGATCGTCGAGGCTGACTCCATCCTCAACCTGCTCGACAACGAGTTCATCGTCATCGCCTGCGGTGGCGGCGGCATCCCCGTCGTCCGCGACTACGAGAACAAGGGCTGCTACAAGGGCGTTCCCGCCGTCATCGACAAGGACCTGGGCGGCGAGCTGCTGGCCGAGGACTGCGACGCCGACGTTCTGTTCCTGCTGACCGCCGTTGAGCATGTCGCCATCAACTTTGGCAAGCCCAACCAGGAGGAGCTCGAGGACATCACCGCCGACGAGGCCGAGCGCCTGGCCGACGAGGGCCAGTTCGGCAAGGGCTCCATGGAGCCCAAGGTCCGCGCTGCCATCAAGTTCGCCCGTTCCCGCAAGGGCCGCACCTGCATCATCGGCGCTCTGGACAAGGCTGCCGAGACCATGGCCGGCCTCTCCGGTACCCGCATCCACGAGTAGCCTCTACTCCATCGCCTCTCTCGTGGGCGCCAGGCAAGACGCCCACAAACTAGCCTCTCTTCATGAGCCCCGCAGTCCGCTCCGACTGCGGGGCTTTTGCTATTCACCTAGTCATTGGGGACGTTCTTAAACGACTAGTCAAACAAGAACGTCCTCAATGACTACTAATTTAAATCTGTCCCCAATGACTGCGGAAAGCGCATCTCACACCGACGCATTGCTTTCGGGCCCTCTCCCCAGGCTCTCCATAGCTCAGCTGGACTCCCCGCAACCTGTTCCGAGTTGGCGGAACGAGCGCGACGTGGAGTGTCATTCTTTACCGCGTTAGACTAGACGCAGGGAAAGGAGGAGGACATGGATGCTCGCGTCAAGCAGCTTGTAAATATGATCGAGGACGCTCAGCCTGTCGCTGTCGCGGTACTTGCCAAGCGTCTCGAGGTAAGCGAGCGCGCCGTGAGAAACTATATCCATCGCGCAAACGACAGCCTTGCAGGGGTTGCACGCATCGTTGGCAGCAAGGGGCAGTATCGTATCGATGTTGCACGTGCAGATGAGCTTGCTCGCTTGCTAGACGGTGCGGCTCTGGCCCATCCGGGCATTCCTGATACGCGCGATGGCCGTGTGTCCTTCCTTCTTAACGACCTCCTCATGCGGTCCCAGTGGGTGACGATTGAGGAGTATGCGGATTTACTCTACGTTTCGGCGCGGACTCTGTCCAATGACATGCGTCTGGTAGAGCAGAAACTCGCCCAATTTGACTTAACGCTCGAAAAGCGCCCACGCTACGGAATCCGCGTTGCGGGCGGGGAGTCACAACGGCGCCTGTGCCTGGCCTCGCTGGTGAGGCCCGTGTTGCCCGACACCGACGATGCAAAGCTCGCCGAGCGCCTGCGGGCCATCGCCGCATGTGTGGACGATGCCCTGACGGCCTCGCCCGTCACGGTGAGCTCGCTGGCATCCCGCAATCTCATCATGCATCTTTACATTGCTCTTGGCCGCATCGAGCAGGGCTGCTATGTCCCAGCTGCAGAATCGGACGTTCAAAAACTGGAGGGAACGCGCGAATACGCCGCGGCTTTCCAGATTGCCGCAAACATCAAGGATGCCCTGGGCGTGAGCATGCCCCGAGAAGAGGTTGCCTTTATCGCAATCCATTTGCTCGGCAGGGGCACGGGCGTGCCCGAGAAGGGCTCTGCCGTTATCTCGGACGAGATGTGGGAGATTGCTTCCGAGATGGTACGTGCGGTCAACGATGAGTTTAGGTTTGACTTTAGCGGCGATCTTGAACTTCGCATGAACCTTGCTCGGCATATCGGCCCTCTGGGCCATCGCCTTGAATATCACATGCATATGGATAACCCCATGCTGCCCGATATCAAGACGAGGTTTCCGTTGGCCTATTCGATGGCAGCTGGCACCTCGCAGGTACTCGAGCGTCATTTTGGCAGCCAGCCCTCTGATGAAGAGCTCGGCTACATCGCCATGGCATTTGCCCTGGCCCTCGAGCAGCAAGCCGACCAGCCGCGTCGCAAGCGCATCCTGATCGTGTGCGCCTCGGGAGCGGGAAGCGCCCGTATGCTCGAGCACCAGTACCGCAAGCAGTTTGGCATGTATATCGATTCGATTGAGACATGCGATGTCGCCCGCGTGGGAACGTTCGATTTTTCGCACATCGACTACGTGTTCACAACGGTGCCGCTCAACGTCAAGTTGCCCGTGCCCGTCCGCGAGGCCGATTTCTTCTTGGAGACGAGCGATGTCAACGCTATCCGCAAGGTGCTGAGCGACGACACTGCGCAATCGGACTCCGTAAGCTCTTTCTTTAGCCGTGCCCTGTTCTTCAACCGCGTTGAGGCGTCGTCGAAGCAGGCCGTTCTCCGATATCTCTCCGAGCGCGCCGTCGAGAGCGGCCGTGTCGATGCCCAGTTTGCCCAAGAGGTCGCCGAGCGCGAGAGCGCGAGTGCCACCTCGTTTGGCAATGGGGTAGCCATGCCCCATGGGATGCATCCCTTGAGCGCCGAGGCCTTTGTTACCGTGGGCCTGCTCGAACATCCCATTCTTTGGGACGAATACGGCCATGAGGTCGATATCGTCTTTATGGTGTCGTTTGCCCGGTCGGGCGGCGATGAGGCGCGGATCTTGAGCTCACTGCTCGCCGAGATCTTTATGGACCGCCAGGGGGTCGAGCGCCTACGCGAGCGCCGGTCCTGGCATGAGCTGATGGCGCTTGTGCAAGCGCATACGGCTTAAGACTTCTTTTGTCGATAACCCTGTCTGTCTACCTGCAATAAACCTCGAGGATTGCGGGCGGGAGATAGGCGTTTCGAATATTCAAGTACAAACCAAACATCACGGGAGAGGAGACCGTTATGGACGATCAGGGAACCGAGATGGTTTCGTTTCAGCTGGTCGCTGCGGCGGGAGAGGCACGCAGCCTTGCCTTCGAAGCCCTTGAAAAGGCAAAAGCGGGGGATTTTGACGCCGCCGCCAAACTCATGAAGCAGTCAAAGGATGCGGGAATCAAGGCTCACCACATCCAAACGCAGCTGCTTTCGACTGAGGCAGCGGGCGAGCATCTGTCGGTGGATGTGTTGCTGGTCCATGCTCAGGACCACCTCATGTGCTCCATGCTTGCTCAGGAGCTCGTGCAGGAGCTGATCTGCCTGTATGAGTGCACTGCAACCAAGAACGCCTAGCGGCGTGCGGTGACTATCCAACCAATCAATGCGAAGGGAATCCCTTATGAAGATCCTTCTTGTTTGCGCAGCTGGTCTGTCTACAAGCATTCTGATGAAGAAACTCGAGAAATATGCGGAGCAAAACGGCATCGAGCTCGATATCGATGCGGTGGGTATCGGCGAGTATCAGGAGACGTGCGCCAATTATGACGTGCTGCTCTTGGGGCCGCAGGTGTCCTACCAGCTCAACACCGTCAAGCAGGGGAGCGGTAAGCCGACCGCGGTCATCCCCGCACAGGACTACGGCATGGGCAACGCCGCCAACGTGCTGGCACTCGCCCAGTCGCTGTTGGGTTAGGAGGCGACCATGGAGAAGTTCATGACCCTGCTTCAGGAAAAACTGACCCCTATCGCCAATTTCTGCGGCACCGAGCGCCACTTTGCCTCCATGCAAAAGGGCTTTATGAGCGCGATCAGCTTCATCTTGGTATCTGCCGTCTTTATGATCCTCGCCAACCCGCCGGTCACGGCCGACCTGGTGGCGCAGGGCGGGTTCTGGTCCGTCTTTGGCCCTTGGCTCGATTTTGCGACGGCCAATAAGCTCACGCTGCTCATCCCCTTCAATATGACGATGGGCATACTGTCGGTGATCGTGACGTTCGCAATCGCATATAACCTGGCGGGCACCTACAAGATGCCCAAGCTTAACGCCGGCATGACCTCGCTGGTGATGTTCCTGATCGCCGCGGCGCCGTCGTCCTACTACCAGCTTGCTGACGAGTCCGTGCTCCAGGCGGTCCCCTGCACCTATCTGGGTGCGCAGGGCCTGTTTACCGCCATCATCGTTGCCTTGGTCTCCGTCGAGGTCACGCGCTTCTGCCAGACCAAGGGCATCACCATCAAGATGCCCGATGGCGTGCCGCCGTTTTTGTCCGAAACCTTTGGCGCCATCGTACCTATGCTCGCCAACATCCTCATCTTCTTTGGCGGCAACCTGCTGATCCAGATGATCGATCCCGCGCTGTCCATCCCCTCGGTTATCGAGAAGCTGCTCGCTGCCCCGCTTTCCGTCGCAGTTGACTCTGTGCCCGGCGCACTGCTTATCTGCTTCATGACGCTGCTGTTTTGGTGCTTTGGCGTCCACGGCAACATGATCGTAATGCCCATCACCGCCCCGGTCTCGCTTGCCGCCTTTGCCGCCAACGCCTCGCTCTATGCTGCCGGGCAGCCGCTTGAGTTCCACCCGGTGCTCATGTCGTTGGCCATCAACCTCATCGGCGGCACGGGTAATACGTTCTCTTTTGTGGCGCTCTGCGCGTTTAGGGCAAAGTCGCAGCAGCTCAAGGCATTTGGCAGGGCATCGATCGTGCCGAGCTTCTTCCGTATCTCCGAGCCCGCGATCTTCGGCGCGCCCATCATCTTCAACCCGATCCTCATGATTCCGTTTGTGCTAGGCGGCATGATCTCGGCCCTGCTGTATTGGGGTGCGGTCTCACTGGGTCTTGTCTCTAACTTCTACATCTTGGTGAGCGGCACGTTCCCCATCTTCGTTCAGGGCTTTGTCCAGTGCCTCGACCCGCGCATCTGGGTGTTTACGATCGTTTTGATCGTGGTCATGGCTGTGGTCTGGTACCCGTTCTTTAAGGTGTACGATAACCAGCTCCTGGCTCAGGAGCAGGAGAACGCCGCGGCAGCTTCTGCCGAGGATGCTGAGTAGCATGAGTTACTTTGACAGAACGTCTGCCGCCGGTATGCCCGAGGGCTTTTTGTGGGGTGGTGCCCTCGCCGCCAACCAGGCCGAAGGGGGCTGGAACGAGGGCGGCCGCGGCATGTCGCACTCCGACCTGATCCCACAGGGTTCCGACCGCTGGGATGTAATGTTTGGCAGGCAAAAGCCCGTGGACGATCCGGACAGGCTGTATCCATGCCGCTGGGGCAACGACTTCTTCCATCATTGGCACGAGGATGTCGAGCTTTTTGCCGAGATGGGCTTTAAGTGCCTGCGTCTTTCAATTTGCTGGAGCCGTATTTTTCCCACAGGGATGGAGGCCGAGCCCAACGGCGAGGGCTTGGAGTTTTACCGTCAGGTATTCGAGGCGCTGCGCGAGCATGGAATCGAGCCGCTTGTGACGCTGTCGCACTACGACTATCCGTTGGCTCTGGTCGAGCGCTATGGTGGCTGGCAAAGCCGAGAGATGATCGAGCGGTATGCGCACTACGTCGAGACCGTCGGACGCGCGTACCAGGGCCTCGTGCGTTATTGGCTTACGTTCAACGAGATCAACAGCGTGGCGCTGTCCTATCTCAACGCGGGTGTCACGCTCGAGGATGAGCGTGACCGTGCAGCCGTGACTGCGGCGTTCTCGCACCATATGTTTATGGCGAGCGCTCGCGCTGTCGAGATTCTGCACAAGATCGATCCCGCAAACAAGGCGGGTTGCATGGTCGCTGCCGGTGCGACCTATCCGTACCGTTGTGCGCCCGAGGACGTATGGCTTGCGTATGAGGAGGACCGCGGCCGCTACTTCTACACAGACGTGATGGCTGCGGGCGCCTATCCTGCTTGGAAGCTGCGTGCACTCGAGAAAGAGGGTGTTCACGTGCCCTTTGAGCCGGGCGATACGGAGTATCTGGCAGAGCATACGGTCGACTTCATCTCGTTCTCGTACTATTGCTCGCGCTTGGTGTGCGCCGATGATCAGGTGATCGCCGAGAAGGCGGAGGGCAACGTGTTCCCGACGTTGCGCAATCCGTACCTCAAGGATAAAGAGACTGCCTGGAAGTGGCAGATCGATGCGCTGGGTTTGCGCGTGACGCTTGCCGGCTACCACGATCGTTACCATCTTCCGCTCTTTATCGCCGAGAACGGTGTGGGCGGACTCGATGCGCTGGAAGACGGCAAAGTCCACGATGCGTATCATATTGATTACCTGCGAAGGCATATTCTTGCGCTGCGCGATGCAATTGTCGAGGACGGTGTTGACCTGATGGGATACACGCCGTGGGGCTGTATCGATTTGGTGTCGGCCTCGACGGGGCAGATGAAGAAGCGCTATGGCTTTGTTTATGTCGATGCCGATGATATGGGCAAAGGCACGTTCGATCGCTACCGAAAGGACAGCTTCTACTGGTACCAAAAGGTCATTGCATCAAATGGCGAGGACTTGAGTTAACTCTTGCAGGTCTGTTGCCCCCGCGGTCCGCTTCGGCCGCGGGGGCTTTTGTTATTGAGGCGACTGTTCATGAGGAGCATTGCAGGCTGCGGAAACCCGGCACTTGGGGACGTTCCTTTCCTGCCGGCAGCTTGGGACAGTCCTTAAAGGCCGCATCGATCAACTGCGGAAAGCACATCCCAGAATGAGCGTCCAACATGGGGTGCGGTTTCCCTTGAGGCCCTCAATCGGAAAATGCATCCCGGATTATTGTCGAAAAGCGGTCCCTAGTTTCCCAAACGGGCCGCTAACGGAAAGCGCACCCCGCTATTGGGCCCCAAAGCAGGATGCGCTTTCCGTGCTGGCAGTTCCAAGCAGTTCGGGATGGCCCTTTTCGTCTGCTCTCGGCCGGCGTCCGTAAGACTGTCCCCGACGACCACTCATTTAAGTCTGTCCCCAATGAGTCCCCAATGACTAGTAGTAGGCCCACATGGCTTCGACTTCGTTAAGGACCTCTACGGCGCCCCAGCGGCGGGCGCTGCGGCTGGCCGAGTTGGGGTCGTAGACGCCAATCTGGTCGGCGTCGTCAATACCGTAAAGCACAATGTAGTGGCCCACGTTGGTAAAGGTGCCCGGCCGAACGGCGGCGATGACGGGCGCTCCCGAACGCAGCGCCTGAGTCATCGAGTCGCGATCGTTATGGAGCTCCGTTCCGTTAAGTCCCAACTGCCACGCGCCGCTCGTCATAAACGACCATTCGGTTGCACCGGTGGGGGCGTAATTGCCCACCTCGGAAAGCGCGCACATATCGACGGGGGTCATATCGGTGCGTCCCGTCTTAAAGATATAGACCATGGTGAGGCACGTAGGCCCGCAGGCATTTTGGCGGATTGTGCCGCCGGCGTAAGGCAGCTCCGACCACGCGGGGTCGATCTGATAGATATGGGGCATCGCGCCGGCTTGCCATTGCGAGCGCGGGGTCGAAAACGCAAACGAATAGCCGGGTGCGACGGGGGCCTTGAGCAGCTTGTCCTCGGCGGTGGGCTCGAGACCGGCCGAGCCGTGGGACATACAGGAGCTCATAAGCACAAAGACCAAACAGGTGAGGATAGAGCACAGTGCGAGGCAAAGTCGACGAGCCGGCAGGGCGGGGGCATTCACGTGCGATGTCGAGCGGTAAGGCTTGCCGTCGCGTCCGCCTTGGGGATGCGAAAAGAAGCGGTTGATATGGATGCCGGGCTGACGTGCGCCGTTACGGCGCAGTTTCGGAACCTCGGCCTGACGTTGTCGAGTGCGCGCACCCAAGCGGCTATCTTGCTGCGCGCTTGTGCCCGCGCTCGGACGGCCACTCTGCCGCGTTCTGCTTGTCTGCTGCCGAGACGAAGGCCTGGGTCGCTCTTGGGGACGTTGCGGATTGCTGCTCGTGGCACTTCTGGGCGTCGGCGTGGTACGGCCAGCAAGGCGAACGCTTTGTCGCCGTTGATCGCCGTCGTTGTATCCGTATGCCATTCGTACCGCCTTGTCTCATGTATAACCTGTCCATCCTACAAAAAAGATGTGCAACAAATGGGTCTGCGCGTCAAAAGCTCGGTAAACGGTACGAAAGGCGCAAAACACACGGCCTCAAAAACATCTCAATATGCGTCCGATGAGCGTACGCCCGTCGGGCGGGCGGCAACAATGAGCGGCAAACCGTGCCGTTCGTCCCAAAAACGGCGCCGCTCGTTTTGCAGTTCTGCCTTCGGTCGAGCTACAAGCGGAGCTGCTGCGCCAAGGCCGTATCTTAAAGCCACGAAATCAAAGCGCGCGGCGAAACGGACCGCGCAAGGGGTGACGTCAAGGGGCGTCAAAAAGGAAAGGAGGGGAACAATGGCGGACAAGAACGCAGAAGTTGCAGTCGAGGATAACGGCGGCATGAAGAAAACGCTTTCGCTCTGGAACTTCTTCACCATCGGTTTCGGTGCCATTATCGGTACCGGTTGGGTTCTGCAGGTCGGCGACTGGATGGTCGTGGGCGGCGGTCCCGTTCCCGCTATGATCGCATTCCTCTTGGGTGCAATCTTCCTCGTGCCCGTCGGAGCTGTTTTCGGTGAGCTCACGGCTGCTATCCCCATCTCGGGCGGCATCGTCGAGTATGTCGATCGTAGCTTTGGCCGTACGCTGAGCTACATCACCGGATGGCTTTTGGCTCTGGGCAACGGTATCCTGTGCCCGTGGGAGGCCATCGCCATTTCGACCCTCGTGTCCGAGATGTTCGGCAGCCTGCCCGGTCTTGAGTGGCTGCGCGCCGTCAAGCTCTACACCATCCTGGGCGCCGACGTTTACCTGTTCCCGACGCTGATCGCGCTCGGCTTTGCAGTCTACGTCATCTTCCTCAACTTCCGCGGCGCCAGCTCGGCCGCCAAGCTCCAGGCCTTCCTGACCAAGGCCCTGCTCTGCGGCATGCTGCTCGCCATGGGCGTCTCGCTGTTCACCGGCTCGCCGGACAACGCCATGCCCGTGTTCTCCCAGGTCGCCGGTGCTGGCGGCGGCAAGGCCGCTACCGAGAGCACCAGCCTGTTCGCCGGCATCGTGTCGGTCCTGGTTCTGACCCCGTTCTTCTACGCCGGTTTCGACACCATTCCTCAGCAGGCTGAGGAAGCAGCCGAGGGCCTCAACTGGAACAAGTTCGGCAAGATTATCTCCCTGGCCCTGCTGGCCGCTGGCGGTTTCTACATGGTCTGCATCTACTCGTTCGGAACCATCCTCGACTGGCATGAGTTTGTTAAGAGTCCGGTTCCCGCGCTTGCCTGCCTCAAGGGCATCAACATGCTCCTGTACCTGGCCATGCTCGTCATCGCCACGCTTGGACCCATGGGCCCGATGAACTCCTTCTACGGTGCCACGAGCCGCATCATGCTCGCCATGGGCCGCAAGGGCCAGCTGCCCGAGAAATTCGCCGAGGTCGATCCCAAGTCAGGCGCTCCCAAGCTCGCCTGCGTCGTTCTGGGCGTCATCACCGTCATCGGTCCGTTCCTGGGCAAGAACATGCTCATCCCTCTGACCAACGTGTCGGCTCTCGCCTTCATCTTCTCCTGCGGCATGGTCGCCCTCGCCTGCCTGCGCATGCGCTTCACCGAGCCCGACTTGCCTCGTCCCTACGAGGTGCCCGGCGGCAAGTTTGGCATCGGCCTCGCTATCGCTGCCTGCGCCATCATCATCGGCCTGCTCGTGATTCCGTTCTCTCCCGCCTCCCTCAACATGGTGGAGTGGAGCATCGTAATCGGCTGGTTGGCTATTGGCCTGGCCCTCATGGCTTTCACCAATTCCCGCAAAAAGTAACGCCTAGCCGGGGCGGATCGGGTGCGCGGTATCCTCTCTCCCGCGCACCGAACCCGGCACCACTTGGGTAGCTTTGTGAGGCCTTAACCCAACACGGCCTCGCCCACTATATGGATCCATAAGGAGGAACCATGTCCACTAAGTATGCAATCGTTGGCGGCAAGCTCATCGACGGTACCGGTGCCGAGCCGGTCGAGAACTCCCTCGTTCTCGTCGACGACAACGGCAAGATCGAGTACGCCGGCGCTATGCAGGACCTTCCCGAGGGCGTTGAGGTCATCGACGCCGCCGGCAAGACCGTCCTTCCCGGCCTGATCGACACCCACCTGCACTTCTCGGGCAACCTGACCGACGATGACACCGATTGGGTCATGCAGCCGCTCCTCGAGAAGCAGGCCGTCGCCGTCAAGCAGGCCTACGACTGCCTCACTCACGGCCTCACCACCGTCTGCGAGATCGGTCGCTTTGGTATCCAGATCCGTGACTGCATCGACAAGGGCGTCTTCAAGGGCCCGCGCGTTCTGGCCACCGGTCTCGGCTTCTGCCGCGTTGCCGGCCACGGTGACTCCCACCACTGCACCCAGGAGCTCAACAAGGAATCCCATCCCTGGGGCGACCAGGTCGACGGTCCTTGGGATCTGCGCAAGGCCGTCCGTCGTCGCCTGCGCGAGAACCCCGATGCCATCAAGATCTGGGCTACCGGTGGCGGCATCTGGCGCTGGGACTCCGGTCGCGACCAGCACTATTGCTCCGAGGAGATCCAGGCCGTGGTCGAAGAGGCCAAGATGGTCGGCATCCCCGTGTGGAGCCACTGCTACAACAATCACGCCGCTGCCTACGATTCCGTTCGCTTTGGCTGCGAGCAGCTGATTCACGGCTTCGATATCGATGAGCGCACCATGGACCTCATGGCCGAGCAGGGCACCTTTTTCACCCCGACGATCGCCTTCCTGCCCACCTGGTACGCCACCTATCCGCCCGTCTACGTCCCCGAGCTGCACGACAAGTACGAGGGCACCCTGGTCGAGAAGGAGCTGCAGCGCAACTACGACTGCCTGCGCGAGGCCAAGAAGCGCGGCGTCGTCATGACGATCGGCTCCGACTCCTTCTCCTTCGTCACCCCGTACGGCACCTGCTCCATCGAGGAGATGTACGAGTTCGTTGACAAGATCGGCTTCACCCCGGTCGAGACCATCACCTGCGCCACCCTCAACGGTGCCAAGATGTGCCACATCGAGGACGAGACCGGTTCTATCGAGGCCGGCAAGTGCGCCGACCTGCTGGTCGTCAACGGTGACGTCGCCGCCGACATCCACGTGCTCAACACCGACAACATGGACGTTATCATGAAGGACGGCTGGATCGTCGAGGCGGGCACCTTTGGCGAGGCCAACAAATACAGCGCCTAAACTACCGTTCATCGACGACTGGATGTAAAACACAGTATTTGATTGCATAATGCAATGGAGAGGGTCGCTTGCGGCCCTCTTTATTGCTATGGGTGCGATAGATAAAAGGGGATGACGGTGGATTTAAACAGGCTGATTCTGGGCAAGAGCTACAACTCTACCAAGGTCTTTCGTACGGCCCAGCATGTGGTCCAGGCCATCCTGCTCGGTGTTGTCGTTCCGGCGCTTATCCTGCTGCTTATCTGGGATTTAACCGATAATCCCAATCCCGTTCCGGGCGTTGTCGTTATTGCCGGCCTGGTCATGCTGTGCTTCTTTTTCTCGTATGTCTTTGTGGTCCCCGACGACCTCACATCGAGCGCAACCGACCGTACGCTCGCCATCGCATCAAAAATATTCGCCTACACGTCGCGCGGCCTTACGCCCGAAGCGGCCCTGGGCGCCTCTAAAATCATCCTGTCCGAGACCATCGCCTCGGCCATCTGCTTTACCGATGGCAAACAGGTGTTGGCAAGCTGGGGCGAGGACTCGGCAAAGTGCCCTGCCGGCACCCCGGTCGTGCTCAAGACCACGCTCAGTGTGATTGAGACGGGCGAGCAGAGCGTGTTTTCGCGTGACACATCCAATGAGACGGGCGGCTATTTTCCCCGCCTGCGCGCCGGCATTGTCGCGCCGCTTACCGTGCGCGGACATTGCGTGGGTACGCTCGAGCTGTACTATCCCCGCCTGAGCAGCATCGATATGCGCCAGACGGCGTTGGCCTCGGGCTTTGCCGATCTAATTTCCACGCAACTCGCGAGCTTTGAGCTCGAGCGCCAGGATGAGCTCACAGCCCGCGTTGAGCTTCGTGCCCTGCAGTCGCAGGTCGACCCGCATTTTCTGTTCAATACCATTAGCACGATCGTGTCGCTCGTTCGAACCGAGCCCGACAAGGCGCGATCGTTGCTCATCGATTTTTCCAATTATTACCGTCAGACGCTTTCTGACTCCGATACGCTCACCACGCTCGAGCACGAGGTGGAGCAGGGCACTCGTTATATCAATCTTATGCAGGCCCGGTATGGCGACGGCCGTCTGCGTGTTTCGGTCGACATCGACTTTGAGGTGCGCGACAGCCTAGTACCGCCGTTTATCTTGCAGCCGCTGCTCGAAAACTGCATCAAGCATGCGCAGCGCGAGATCGAGCCGCTTTCTATTCGTGTTAGGGCTTTTGAGACCGATGACGGCTTGGAGATCATCGTCGAAGATGACGGCATCGGGATGAGCGAAGAAGTCTGCGCGCATCTGTTTGAGCAGCATCGCCGAGAGGAGCCCGAGAGCATTACCGCCGACGGCTCCGTCAAGCGAGGTTGCGGCCTGGCGCTCTTCAACGTGCTTCAGCGCATCCATTTCTTTTACGGAGAAGATTCTGGCATGCGTGTGAAGTCCCAGGAGGGCGTGGGAACGCAGGTCATCGTTGAGTTGAACGGCGAGCCGCATGAGCCGGCGCCGCTAACGGTGTAGCACGCGGTTGGATTGAGAGAAAAAAGAGGGGAAGCGCATATGTCCGAAGGCTGGAACATCCTGGTGGTTGATGACGAGCCTCCAATTAGGGCTGAGCTACGTTATCTGTTGGAAAAGGATACGCGTGTGGGTCAGATTGCCGAGGCGGGCAATGTCACCGAAGCCGTGGAGTCGATTCTGTCGAACAAGCCCGATGTGCTGTTTTTAGACATTACCATGCCCGGTCGCTCGGGAATTGAGCTTGCCGAGACGTTGCAGAACCTAAAGAAGCCGCCGGTCGTGGTGTTTGTGACGGCATTTGCCGAGTATGCGGCCGATGCCTATAACCTCGATGCTGTCGATTACATCGTCAAACCGGTCGAGGATGCCCGCCTGTCAAAGGCGCTCGACAAGATCGAGACTGCCCTGGGGGCTCGCCGCGTCGTCCATGCTCCGCGCCAGCCTTTGCGCCTGACGGTGGATCGCGGGGGCAAAAAGGTGTTCATTCCCGTGGCGGATGTCTGCTACTTTGAGGCGCGCGCCGATTTTTGCAACGCCGTCTGCGCCGAGGGGACGTACCTGATCAATGAGTCTATTTCCTCGCTCGAGCGTCGCCTGGCCTCCGAGGGCTTTATCCGCGTCCACCGCAGCTATCTGGTTAATTTGGAAGACGTACATAATGTCGAGATCGGCTCCACGGGCCTGATGGAGCTCAGGCTCGATCGCGTAACCTCGATGGTGCCCGTGTCCCGCCGTCGCGCTGCCGAGGTCAAATCGCACTTGGGGCTTGCGTAAGGGTCGGTGTGCCATCGTTTGCCGTTACAGGTTTGGCATGACTGTGCGGTGGGCATAATGGATTGCATCGAATGAAATTGAAAGGATTATTATGCCCGCGCTCATTACGCATCATCTGTTTGGCGAGGAAAGCATCGACCGTCTTCCGCAGGGCGTTATTACGTCCGACGAGGAGCGCATCGCCTTTATCCTGGGAAACCAAGGTCCCGACCCGTTTTTCTTCCACATGCTCACGCCGCGCATCTCCGACTGTATGTCGCTTGCTCAGGTCATGCACCGCTCGCGCATGTCGCGCCAGTTCTCGTGCCTGCGCGACGGCGTGTCGCACCTACAGCCGCGCGATGCCAATCTGGGTCGCGCCTTTGCGCTGGGCCTGCTGTCGCACTATGTGCTCGATCGCAATGCCCACCCCTTTGTCTACGAGCAGCAGTTTGGCATTGTCGAGTCCGATCCCGAGCTCGAGGCTTCGGGCAGTCAAGTTCATGCCGTGCTCGAAAGCGACTTGGACGTGCTGATGCTGCAGCTCAAACGTGACGGGGCCACGGTCGAGGATTATCCTCCGGCGGGCGAGATTGTCACTACCGACCGCATCAATCGCGTTGCCGGCGTGCTGATGAGCTACGTCGCCGGGCGCGTGTACGGTATCGACATCCCGGCGGGGGAGTACGCCGGCGCCGTCTCGGACATGCAGCTGCTCTACCGCACTATCGAGCCGGCCGGTTCGGCCAAGACGCGCGCGATTGCCCTGCTTGAGGGCTTGGTGCACGATTATTCGCTGCTCGACGGCCTTGCGCACCGCGTGACGACCGAGCTGCCCGAGCGTACCGGCAACCTGGGCCATTTGGCATGGAAGAACCCCTTTACCGATGAAGTCTCGACCGAGAGCTTCCCCGAGGTCTTTGACCGCGCGCTGCTCGATTACGAGTGCACGGTTGCCCGCTTTATCGAGACCGGCGATATGGAAGCCGTGACCAACCACGTCAATTACAGCGGTCGCGTGCTCGGCGCCGACGAAGAGTTCGACCGCGAGGAGTAGGGCTCGTGCGTGCCCCTTTGCCGAATCCTTACCGGCGCTTCTGGACAATTGGGGTACGATGAACTAACTGCATATCGGGCGAATACGAAGGGGCCCTGTCCATGAAATACACCAAGCTCGAGCGTAACTGGGTTATGTACGATGTGGGCAACTCGGCCCTCGTGCTGCTCAATACCTCGGTGGTGCCCATCTACTTTAACGCCATCAATACCGGTGCTTCCTCGGCAGACCTGGTGGTCGCTTGGGGCAACGCGCAGACGATTGCCTCGCTGGTCATTGCCATGCTCATGCCCATTCTGGGAGCGCTTGCCGATTACGCCGGCAACAAGATCAAGTTCTTCTTGGGCTTCTTCCTCACGGGCCTGGTTCTTTGCCTGGCGCAGGCTATCCCCATGTCCGCCATGGCATTTTTGACCGTGTACGTGCTGTGCACTATCGGCCTTAACTCTTCTATGACGTTCTACGACGCCATGCTGCCCGACATTACCACCGACGAGCGCATGGACGCCGTGTCCAGCTCGGGCTATGCCTGGGGCTACATCGGTTCTACCGTGCCGTTCATCATCTGCCTGGCGCTTATCATGGGTGGCCCCGCTCTTGGCGTCCCCACCATGCTGGCAACGCGCCTGTCGTTTGTCATCACCGGTGCCTGGTGGCTCATCTTTACCCTGCCGCTCATTCGCACCTATAAGCAAAAGTACGGTCGCGAGCGCGGTCCCCAGGACACCATCGGCCACATCGTGGGCGGCGTGTTCTCCGAGGTCGGACACACCATGCGCGAGATCGCCCACAATAAGCCCGTGCTGGTCTACATGATCGCGTTCTTCTTCTACATCGATGGTGTCCATACGGTCATCTCCATGGCAACCAGCTACGGATCGGCTCTGGGCATCGACTCGACCCAGCTGGTACTGGCACTGCTCGTTACGCAGTTCGTCGCTTTCCCGTCCGCCATCATCTACGGCAAGCTCGCCGGTCGCGTGGGCACGCTCAACATGATCATGGTGGCCGTCGCCGCTTACATGGGCATCGTGCTCTTTGCCGCGTTTTTCTTAAAGACCGCCTTTGAGTTTTGGGTGCTCGCCATTTTGGTCGGCTTGTTCCAAGGTGGCGTGCAGGCGCTCAGCCGCAGCTATTTTGGCCGCATCATCCCCAAGGAAAAGTCCAACGAGTACTACGGCTTCTTTGATATCTTTGGCCGCTACGCAAGCGTGATGGGCACCTTCCTGGTGTCGGTCGTCACCTCGCTGACCGGCAACCCGTCGCTGGGTGTCCTTTCCATCGGCGTGCTGCTGGTGCTTGGCTTTGTGCTGCTGGTCCGTCTGTCCCGCATGACTCGGGCGGCAGAGCATGCCGCATAGGAGCGAGCAGCTATTGTGCCTGTCCACGGTACTCTTTTGGGGTTATCCGCAATAAACATTGCGACTTGCGAGCAATGATTTGCCCAAGTGGGTATGATGGAATCAGCTAGGTCGCGGGGCGTCGCCTGTGTTTGGCGGCGTCCCGTTTTTTGTGTTGCAGGGAGGGTAAGGCATGAACGCCACAATCGTGATTCCAACGTATTGGGCGGGCGATGACGCTTGCGCAAACGCCCCTGGCACCTATGACCATTCGACACGACTCAACGCCGACAATCCCGAACTCGACCGCTGCCTGGCCTCGCTTGAGCAGGTGCGCGACATCCCGCGCATCATCCTTTTGGTGGTCTGTCCCGTTTCTGCCACAGCCGATGTGTCGCTGCGCGTGCACGAGATTGTCGACGCGCATCCCACGCTCAAGGTCACCGTTGTCACCAACACCCAGGCCTCGCATATCGCAGACCGGGTTGCTCAGATCGCGCCCAAGGGTTCGGGCGAGTGCGTGAGCCTGCGAGGCTACGGTGCCATCCGCAATATGGGGCTAGCCTGTGCCGCTGTGCTGGGGCATGACGCGGTTATCTTCTTGGATGACGATGAGACTGTCATCGACGCCGACTTTATGAAGCGCGCGACCTATGCGTTGGGGCAGCAGACGCGTCAGGGCTTGCCGATCTTGGTCAAGAGCGGCTATTTCTACGATCGCGACGGCTCGCCGCTGGCTCCCACGGACAAGGCGGGCATCTGCCATCGTTGGTGGACCAAGCGCATCGAGTTCAACCGTTGGATGAAAAAGGCGCTTTCGGGCACCCGCATCTCGCGCTCCAACTACGTGTGCGGCGGCCTGATGGCCCTGCACGCCCGTGCCTTTACGCGTGTGGCCTTTGACCCGTTTATCACCCGCGGCGAGGACTTGGATTACCTCTTTAACATGCGCATGTTTGGCTACGACGTGTGGTTCGATAACGAGTGGACCGTGCGCCATCTGCCTCCGGAGTCCGAAAAGCGCTCACCGCGCTTTATGCAGGATGTATACCGTTGGTACTACGAACGGGCCAAGTTGACATTCGCCGCGCATCAAAAGGAGCTCATTCCCGTTACGGCGGCATCGCTCATGCCCTACCCGGGCCCGTGGATTTCGCGCGAGCTCGACGACCGCGTGCGCAAGACCGCTATGGTCCGCAGCGTGTTTACCCGCGAGCATGAGGGCTACCTGCGCATCTGGCGCCATGGTATCGACGAGGCAAAGGCCTATGCGCGCCAAAACGCTGCAAGCTACCTGCGTTTCCAGAGCTTTTGGCCCAAGATCATGGACGGGCTTTGGCGTGACGCACAACTGATCAGTATCCTGGAGGGGGCCGAATGATCGACCGCCGCGCCCAGCGCGATAGTTCAATATCAATCTTTCGCATCATTGCCGTTGCCTGCGCCATTTGCGTGCTGGTGTACTTTATTTTTGCCTTGGTGACCGGTATCGAGCCGATCGCCACGGTGATTGCCTGCGCGCTGCTGTGCATCTTTCTGTGTATCTTTATCTTTTTGACGCTCAATCCCGATTCGGTGCGCTCCCAGTACACCGAGGAGACGCTCTCGGTGGCCTCGGCCATGCTCGAGGACATTAAGGGCGGTCTGACGCAGGAGTCGGCGCGTTTGGTGTGCCGGCGCATTTTGCCCGAGACGCGCGCCATGACGGTGGCCATCACCGACGAGGACAACGTGCTTGCCTGCGCGGGCGAGTTTGAGGAAAAACTGCTGCCCGATACTCCCATCCACACGCTTGCCACACGCTACGTTATCGAACATGGCATCGTGCAGTCGTTCAACCGTATGGTGGATGTCGTGGGCTCGGACGGCTCGCACAACCAAGTCCCCGCCGGCATTATCGCCCCCATCAAGGTGGGCGATCGTACCGTCGGCACGCTCAAGTTCTACTACAAGACCCCGCGCGCCGTCGACCGTACCCAGTACGCGCTTGCCTCGGGCTTTGCCGAGATCTTGTCCACGCAGCTCGCCATCCACGAGCTCGAGGTGCAAAAGGAACTCACGGCGCGCGCCGAGGTGCGTGCGCTGCAGGCGCAGATTAACCCGCACTTCCTGTTCAACACGCTGAACACCATTGCATCGTTTACGCGCACCGACCCGCTGCGGGCCCGCGAACTGCTTCGTGAGTTCTCATCGTTCTATCGTGCCACACTCGACAACTCGGGATCGCTTATTCCGGTCTCGCGCGAGGTCGCACAGACCAAGCGCTACCTTACCTTTGAGAAGGCCCGCTTTGGCGAGGACCGCGTGCTTGCGACATTCGATGTGTCCGAGGACGTGGAAGATACGCTGGTGCCGGCGTTCGTGATCCAGCCGATTGTCGAGAACGCCGTACGTCATGGTATGGGCGATGACGACGCCCTGAGGATCGACGTGACCGTTCACCAAGACGGCGAGGATGCAATCTTGATTGCCGTGGCCGATAATGGCGTGGGCATGGATGAGGGTACCGCCGCCAGACTGTTTGACGAGCGCTCTGCCCGTCCCGACGCCAGCTCTCCCCAGGGTGGCGGCGCCGGTGTGGCCATGCACAATATTTCGGAGCGCATCCATCGCTTTTATGGGCCGCACTCCTATACGCGTGTCGAATCGGCGCCGGGCAAGGGCACCAAAGTGCTCCTTCATCTTGATTTGTCAGAGAGCATCTTTGACATTCAAGAGTAAAATAAAAGGCTACGGGCTCAACGTCATGCGACGGATGCCCGGCGTAGTTAGTTGACGAAAGGTTTTATCCCTATGCTGCGTGCGATGATTGTGGATGATGAGGCGCCGGCTCGCTCGGAGCTTCGCTTCCTGCTCGAGCAAACGGGCAAGATCGGCACGATCACGGAGGCGTCGAGCGTCCGCTCCGCCATCGAGATGCTTATGGAAAGTCGCGTGGATGTCGTGTTTCTCGATATTTCGATGCCCGGTGCCTCGGGCCTGCAACTTGCCGAGGCGCTGCATAAGCTCAAAAATCCGCCGGCGATCGTGTTTGTGACTGCGTATAGTGACCATGCGGTCGAGGCATTCGACGTGGATGCCGTCGATTATCTGATGAAGCCGGTCGAAGAAGCTCGCTTGGATCGCGCGATCGAGAAGGTCATGCAACGCACCAAGCCGGTTACGGACAGCAAGGTGACCATCGAGCGTATCCCGGTGGAAAAGGGCGGCCGCAAGGTGCTCATTCCCGTGGACGACATTCGCTTTATCATGGCCAAGGACGATTACTCCTGCATCTATACCGTCGATGATCGCTTTTTGTCGACGACCTCGCTGGCGCAGTTTGAGGCCAAGCTCTGCGACTTTGGCTTCTTCCGTGTTCACCGCCGCTATATCGTCAACTTGGCGTGCGTCACGGATGTGGAGACGGTGCCCTCGGGTGCCATCCAGCTGGGCATTACGGGCGTCGACGAACGCGTTCCGGTTTCGCGCCGCCGCGTCGTGCCGCTCAAGAAGGCTCTGAGTCTCTAGCACACTGGCCCCGCAGCCCTGTAGACCCATCGTCTGCGGAGCCGTGGGGCCTTTTTGTATGTGTCTGCCGAATCGTTTTTTGCGGAAGGGATCCCATGAACAGTGCAAGCGCCAAGCGTATCGACATCATCTCGGACACCCACGGCTATTTATCGCCTGCGCTCCTGGATGAGCTTGAGGGCGCAGACCTGATTATCCACGCCGGCGACCTCACGTCAGAGATGGACTACGAGCACCTATGCACCATCGCCCCCGTACGGGCCGTACTGGGCAACAACGATTACTACCGCGACTACGGTCCCGATGTAGACCGTCTTGCGCTCTTTACCTACGAAGGCCTCAAATTCGCCGTAGCCCACTACCGCGAAGACCTTCCGGTGGGATCCGTAGACGTAGCCATCAACGGCCACACCCACGTAACCAAAGAAGCCCAAGTGGGCCGCTGCTTAGTCCTCAACCCGGGCAGCGCCAGCTACCCCAGAGGCACCCGAGGCCCCACCATGGCCAGAATGCTAGTAAAAGACGGCAAGATCCTAAGCACTAAATTTATTGATCTAGAGTAACCACAACAAAAACGGGGGATGCAGATGCGTCTCCCGTTTCCATTTGAGCCAATGGCCGAGCTTCAACAAGAACCTTAGACAACCCCGCCGCGGAGAACGGGGCCGCCGAGCCGCGAAGCGGCGAGCAGCAACAACGGCTCGAACAATGTGACGGCAGGGAGGGTCTCCGGGGCCGGCGGGCGCGGGTTGAGTTTGTCGCGAGTTCCGCACGCAAAGGTAAGGACTTAATGTGCT
>CABUZD010000005.1 GCA_902495945.1 uncultured Collinsella sp. | reverse complement strand
GGCAGGACCGCCGCTTTTTGCTATCTACCGACTGACGCCGTGGGGATAGGCCCCACATGCGCCAAGGGGTTGACTAGAGCTCGCAGGCAACCTTATAGCCATCGCCGATGGCGTCGCGAATGTTGCCGCACTTGTTGGCGTCGCCCAGCACGTGGGTGGCAACACCGGCAGCGGCAAGGTCGTCGGCAAGCTTGGTGTTGGGACGATAGCCCATGGCAAGCACCAGCGTATCGGCATCGGCGATGGTGTGGACCTCGCCGTCCTTCTCATAGCTGATGGCATCCTCGGTAATCTCGGTCACCTTGGCCTCGGTCAGCACGTGGACGCCCTTGGAGAGCATGCGCGTGATGAGCACCGCGCGACCGGCACCGCCCTCGTTGGCAGCGAGCGTCTTGGTCATCTCGATGACGGTGACATCGTGATTGGCCGGCGACAGGTCGTTGACCAACGGGGCCAGGTAATCGGCCGTCTCGCAGCCAACGGTGCCGCCGCCCACGATGACGATCTTCTTGCCCGGGAAAGCCTTGCCGCCCAGCAGGTCGTCGGCCGTCATAACCTGCTTAAAGCCCTGCATGAAGGCCGGAGCGATGGGCTCGGCGCCATAAGCCAGGACGACCTCGTAGCCGGCGTAGTCGCGCTGAATGTCCTCGGCAGTAAGCTCGGTGCCAAATACGCACTTCACGCCTGCCTCGGCCAGGCGACGGTACTGATACTTGATCACGCGGGTGAGTTCCTGCTTTGCCGGCGGAACGGCTGCGATGCGCATCTCACCGCCCGGTTCGTCCTGCTTGTCCACGAGCACCACGTTATGGCCGCGCTTGGCGGCAATGTAGGCTGCCTCCATGCCCGCAGGACCAGCGCCCACAACGAGCACGTTCTTGGCCTCGGCGGCAGGCTCGTAGCCAGCCTCGTCGCGCTCCACGTCCGGGTTGACGGTGCAGGAGATGCGCTTGCCGAACATAATGCCGTTCAGGCAGCGCAGACAGCCAATACAGGGGCGGATGTCGTCGGCGTTGCCGGCAGCGGCCTTATTGCAGAACTCGGCATCGCACAGATTGGCGCGGCCCATCATGCAGATGTCGGCAGCGCCGTCCTCGATCAGCTCCTCGGCGATCCAGGCCTCGTTGATACGTCCGACGGTGGCGACGGGAATGTTGACGTGCTTCTTGATCTCGCGCGAGCAGGCGGCGTGCGAGGCCTGCTGCGTACCGGCGGCGGGAATCGCGGAGCCGCGCTTGATGGTGGTGCCGCCCGACACATGAATCATGTCGACGCCGGCCTTCTCCAAGCGACGCGAGACGTAGATCATGTCGTTGAGGGTCAGGCCGCCATCGGTGTACTCATCGCCCGAGATGCGGACGTTGATGATAAAGTCCTTGCCGCAGCGCTCGCGAATCTCGGCAATGACCTCGAGCAAGAAGCGCATGCGGGCGTCGAGCGAGCCGCCGTACTCGTCGGTGCGCTTGTTGTAGAGCGGGGTCAAAAAGCCGCCGAGCATGCCGTGGGCGTGCGCTGCGTGGACCTCGACGCCATCGACACCGGCCTTCTGCATACGCACGGCAGCGTCGCCAAACTGATGCGTGAGCTCGTGGATCTCATCGACCGTAATAGGACGCGGCGCCTCGCGGGCATAGGACGGGCCCACAAAGGACGGAGCGATCAGACGCGGCGTGCCCGGAATGTTAAAGGCCATGTAGGCGGGGTGGAAGAGCTGCGGCATGATCTTGCAGCCGTACTCGTGAACGGCTGCGGCGAGCTTTTCCCAGCCTGGGATAAACGTGTCGTCGTAGCAGCACATGTCACCCGGCAGATAGGTATAGGTGGGCTCGACCGTCACGACCTCGGTGATGATGAGGCCAACGCCGCCCTTGGCACGGGCACGGTAATGATCGACCAAGTCGTCGGTCACATAGCCATGATCGGCCAGGTTCGTGGACACCGGCGGCATAAAGACGCGGTTCTTGACCTCGGTCGTACCGACCTTGATCGGGCTAAAGAGCATCGGGTAGGCGGATGACTCCATACAGGCTTCCTTTCGTTTAAGCCGCTCGGCGGCAGTTGCTAACGTACCTATCGTATCAGCAACCGCACAGCACCCGACCGCACGCGCTCCCCCAGTCTCTGCTCAACCCCCAAAAAGTTGCGGTGGAATACGGAGTAGATAAGGCTTTTGACAGCCAAAACAGTCCGTATTTCACCGCAACTGATGGGCGGGGTGGAATTGAGGGCTCAGATAGTCAGTCATGCCCTCATCCGCCGCTCCTTCACCTACAGCACGCCGTCCAGCATAAGGTTCACCTTGAGCACGTTGACCGTGGGCTCGCCGAACACGCCGAGGAAACGACCCTTGGTGCACGCGGCGATGATGTCGTGCACCTCGTCCTCACTTTTGCCCGTGGCTTTGGCAAGGCGCGGGACCTGGTACTCGGCGGCATCCGGAGAGATCTCCGGGTCGAGGCCGGACCCCGAACACGTCACCAGGTCGACGGGCACAGCGTCCATATCGGCATCGGGATTGGCGGCGCGAATCTTCTTCACGCGCGCATCTATCAGCTGCCGATACTCCTCACTCGCCGGGGACAGGTTGGACGGGGCACCATACGCCATGAGTTCGCCGTCTTCGCCTTCGACAATTGACACGTTCTGGATACGACCCCACATGTGGGCTTCATCATCGAAGTTCTGGCCGATGAGCTCGGAACCCACAACCTTGCCGTCGACCGTAATAAGCGATCCGTTCGCCTGGTACGGAAACGCAAGCTGCGCGACGCCGGTCACCACGAGCGTGTATCCCAGGCCGCAGACGATGGTAAACAGCGCGAACACGCCAAGTGCGCGCGATGCGATACCTTTGAACATACAAACCTCCGTCTACATCATGCCAATGCCGAACAAGGCCAGCAGCATGTCGATAATCTTGATGAATACGAACGGCGCCACGATACCGCCCAGACCCCACACCAGCAGGTTGTGGGTCAGCAGCTGGCCGGACGAAAGCTCGCGGTACTTCACGCCTTTCAGGGCGGCAGGAATCAGCGCGACGATGACCAGCGCGTTGTAGATAATGGCGGACAGCACGGCAGTCAACGGGCTGGTGAGCCCCAGGATGTTGAGGGCGTCCAACCCGGGGTAGATCGGCGAGAATAGCGCCGGGATAATGGCGAAATACTTGGCGACGTCGTTGGCGACCGAGAAGGTCGTGAGCGAGCCGCGGGTCATGAGCAGTTGCTTGCCGATACGCACGATATCGATGAGCTTGGTGGGGCTGGAGTCGAGGTCGACCATGTTGCCGGCCTCCTTGGCAGCCTGGGTTCCCGTGTTCATGGCCACGGCGACATCCGCCTGCGCCAGCGCCGGCGCGTCGTTGGTGCCGTCGCCGGTCATCGCGACCAGATGGCCCTCATGCTGGAACGCGCGGATCTTCTCGAGCTTGCCCTCGGGGGTGGCCTCGGCCAGGAAGTCGTCCACGCCCGCCTCGGCTGCGATGGCGGCGGCCGTCAGCGGATTATCACCCGTCACCATGATGGTCTTGATACCCATGCGGCGCAGGTCGGCGAACTTCTCCTTCACGCCGGACTTGATGATGTCCTTAAGGTAGACGACGCCCAGCACACGTCGGTCCTTTGCCACGACCAACGGGGTGCCGCCCACCTTCGCAATGCGTTCGACGGCCTCGTCGCACTCCTTCGAAAACACTCCTCCGGCAGCCTCCACATAAGCGCGAACGGAATCGGCCGCACCCTTGCGAATCTCGCTATCGGCGTAGTTCACACCGGACATGCGGGTCGCCGCGGTGAAGGGGATGAACTCCATGCCCTTATCCTCGAGTGTGCGGCCGCGCAGCCCAAACTGCTCCTTGGCGAGCACGACGATGGAGCGGCCCTCGGGGGTCTCATCCGCCAGAGAGGACAGCTGCGCGGCATCGGCGAGTTCTGCCGGATCGACACCGTCGACCGGAATGAACTCAGCGGCCTGGCGGTTGCCCAAGGTGATGGTACCGGTCTTATCGAGCATGAGGATGTCGACGTCGCCGGCGGCCTCGATGGCGCGGCCGGACATGGCCAGCACGTTGGCCTCGTTCAGTCGGCTCATGCCGGCGATGCCAATGGCGGACAGCAGCGCACCAATGGTGGTGGGCGCCAGACAGACGAGCAAGGCAACGAGCGTGGTCACAGCGGTGGGATTCGCCATACCGTTGAGCCCTGCAGAGAAACTCGAGTAGCAATACAGTGCGATCGTCACGAGGATGAAGGTGACGGACAGAGCAACCAGAAAGATCTCGAGCGCGACCTCGTTGGGGGTCTTCTTGCGGGCGGCGCCCTCGACCATGGCGATCATCTTATCCAGGAAGCTCTGGCCAGGCTCGCTGGTAATTTTCACCACAATCCAATCGGAAAGCACGGTAGTGCCGCCAGTGACGGCAGAACGGTCGCCGCCAGCCTCACGAACCACGGGTGCAGACTCGCCGGTGATAGCCGACTCATCAACCGAGGCGGCACCCTCGATGACATCGCCGTCTCCCGGAATCTGCTCGCCGGCGCGCACGACCACCAGATCCCCGCGTGAGAGCTCGGTACCGGGAACGACCGTGAAGCGGTCCTTATCCTCGACGGACTCGATGCGATGGGCCTCGACGTCCTTTTTCGCCGCGCGCAGGGAATCTGCCTGCGCCTTACCGCGGCCCTCGGCAAGCGCCTCGGCAAAATTTGAAAAGAGGTCGGTCAGCCAGAGAATGACGGCAATGGCGATCACATAGTACGTGGGGACGTCGGCGTCCTGTACCCCAATAATTGAGGCGATAGCCAGAATGGAGGTCATGGCGGCCGACAGCCACACCAGGAACATGACCGGGTTTTGGACCTGGACACGGGGGTCAAGCTTGGCAAATGAATCGCGCACCGCGCGGCTCATCATGTCTTTTTGCATAGCCATAAATCTGCGACTCCTTTACGCAACCATCTGGAAGAATTCGGCAACGGGACCAAGCGCCAACGCCGGAAAGAAGCTCAGGGCGCCAATCAGCAGAACGACGAATACCAGCAGGAACACGAACATGGCATTGGTGGTGGAAAGCGTGCCGACGCCCTCGGCGACCTTGCCCTTCCCGGCCAGCGAGCCCGCGATGGCGAGCGTGCCCGCAATCGGCAGGAACCGCGCGAACAGCATCTCGATACCCAGCAGCACGTTGATCCACGGGATGTTGCAGTTCATGCCGGCGAATGAGGAGCCGTTGTTGCCGCCAGCCGAAGTAAGGGTGTACAGGACCTCGGAGAAGCCATGCGCCCCGCCGTTGTTGAGTTGGTCGACAAGACCGGGCACCATGCAGGCGATAGTGGAGCTCACCAGAATGGCGAACGGGGTGGCGAGACACAGAACCACCGCCCAGCGCATCTCGGTCGGCTCGATCTTCTTGCCCAGGAACTCGGGCGTGCGGCCGACCATAAGGCCGGCGATAAATACCGTGAGGATGGCGAAGCCGATCATGCCGTACAGGCCGCAGCCCACGCCGCCGAACACCACCTCGCCCAGCGCTATCTGGAGCATCTGGACAAACCCGCCGAGCGGGGTGTAGGAGTCGTGCATGGAGTTGACCGAGCCGTTGGAAGCAGCCGTCGTGAAAGCGGACCAGGTAGAAGAGGAGGCGATGCCAAAGCGGCTCTCCTTGCCCTCCATGTTGCCGCCCGCCTGGCCATCGGTCATCTCGATGTTGACCGCGCCGCCATCTGCCAGCTGCGGCGTACCCATATGCTCGTTAACGGCGATGATACCGGTAAAGACCACGAGCAGGATAAACATCGCCGCGAAGATGGCCTTGCCCTGCTTGGTGTTCTTGACGCCGATACCGAAGGCGAAGCAACAGGCGGCCGGGATCAGCAGCAGGCTGGTCATCTCGATGATGTTGGTGAAGGCATTGGGGTTCTCATACGGATGCGCAGAGTTCGCGCCAAAGAAGCCGCCGCCGTTGGTGCCGGATTGTTTGATGGCAACCTGGCTGGCCGCAGGACCCTGGGGCAAAAACTGCTCGGTGACCACGCGGGCGCCCTCGACGACCTTGCCGTCGACCTTGACCGTGTCGCCCTCGATCTGGGCGCCGTCGATAACGCTCCAACCGCCGTCTGCATTAGGCTGGACAGCAACGGGCTCTACGAGCTCAGCCTTCTGAGCCGGCTGAAAATTGGAGATAACGCCACCGGCAGCCAGGCAGATGCCGAACACGAGGTTCAGCGGGATGAGCACATACAGGACGGTGCGGGTGAGGTCGACCCAGAAGGAACCCAGACCCTGCTCCTTGACCTGACGGAAACCGCGGATGAGCGCGAACATGACCGCAATACCGGTGCCGGCGGACAAGAAGTTTTGCACGGTGAGGCCCATGAACTGCACAAAGTAGGACAGGGTGGTCTCACCGGAATAGGATTGCCAGTTGGTGTTGGTTATGAAGGAAGCAGCCGTATTAAACGACAGGTCCCATGACACACCCGGCAGGTGCTGGGGATTGCCTGGCAAGAAAGACTGAAGCACCTGGAGTGCCACAAGAGCCACGAGGCCGATCCCCGAAAAGACCAGCACGCTCGCCAGATAGCGCCTACACCCCATCTGCTCTGCCGCGTCGATGCGAAGCAGACGATAGACGCCACGCTCCACAGGAGCAATCACAGGCGACAGGAACGTATGCTCACCATCCATGATATGGGCCATGAACCGACCGAGCGGAACGGCCAAGACGACGAGCACGGCAAAGTACAAGATGTACTGAATCGCAGCATCCATAGTTTACGAATCACTCCTCATCAGAATGTAGATGTAATAGATAAAGAGTCCAATGCAGACGACTCCGATGATGGGACTGAGGATGTCCATTTACCGCCCCTTTCACGCGCGGTCCGATGTCTCGGACGCCTGCTCTCGCAAGCGCCTGGGGACAGTAAACGCTTCTAGGGATTAAAGAGGCGTGAGGGCCGGGGCTCACGTCCTTAAGATGCCGTAAAGATGCAGGTAGAAAGCACTATTGCGGCTGCAGTGCGCCTATACTCGACCTCGCGAGCATACAGTGGCGTCCTCACCGCGTATGCACGCACGGACAACGCTTCAGAAAGGCTACGCTATGCAGCGCGACGCATCGGACACTCGCGTCAATCCAGACCTCATCCTCAAGGCAATTGAGAAAGACGAGGTCGCCGATGACGCTCGAACCAGCCGGGGACACCTCAAGATTTTCTTTGGCTACGCTGCCGGCGCAGGCAAAACCTATGCGATGCTTCAAGCCGCCCACGCCGCCAAGCGGCGAGGTGTTGACGTCGTCGCGGGGTACATTGAGCCGCACGAACGTCCGGCAACTGCCCATCTTGCACAAGGGCTTGAGAACGTGCCCTGTAAACTCATCGAGCACAACGGCATTGCGCTCAGCGAGTTCGATCTAGATGCGGCTATCGAACGCGCCCCTCAGCTCATCCTCGTCGACGAGCTCGCCCATACGAATGCGCCGGGGTCTCGCCACGACAAACGCTATCGAGACGTCGAGGAACTTCTACATGCGGGCATCGACGTCTATACGACCGTGAACGTTCAGCATATCGAGAGCCTAAACGACATGGTTGCATCCATCACCGGCGTTGTCGTGAGCGAACGAATCCCCGACCGTATCTTCGATGATGCCGACCAGGTCGAGCTCGTCGACATAGAGCCCGAAGACCTACTTGAGCGCCTTCGCGCCGGCCTCGTCTACCGTCCCGCGCAAGCCGCCCGAGCGCAACAGCATTTTTTTACCGTCGAGAACCTCACCGCACTCCGAGAAATCGCGCTGCGCCGCTGCGCCGATCGCACCGGCCACCTCACAGACGCCGCACGCGTGCTGGGAAACCGTGACTACTACACCAGGGAGCGTATCTTAGTCTGTGTCTCCCCGGCGCCGACCAATCCCCGCATCGTCCGTGCCGCCGCGCGCATGGCGAAAGCGTTTCGCAGCGAGCTCGTCGCCCTGTTCGTAGAGAGCCCGCACACGCAAGCCATGAGCGATAATGAGCGCACCAAGCTTGCAGCCAATATCGCCCTAGCCGAGCAGCTCGGAGCACATATGGAAACCGTCTATGGCGACGACATCGCGTTTCAGATCTCCGAGTTCGCGCGCCTGTCGGGTATTTCGAAGATCGTCATGGGGCGCACGGGCGAGCGCAGCAGCGTCCGTCAGGCCCTCTTTGGCCGCAAATCTCTCGTAGAACAGCTCATAACATTCGCCCCGAACCTCGACATTTACATCATTCCAGACCAGTCGACTCCGCCCTCCCGGCCCAAAGGACGCCGCCGTGCACTCGCCCTGCAGCCGCCCAGCAGCCGAAACGTGCTTCGCACGCTGGCCCTCTCTCTTGTCGCCACGGCGATCGGCACGGCTTTCCGCCATCTGGGATTTGCCGATTCCAGCATCATATCCCTCTATATCCTCACGGCCCTGCTGACCGCCGTCACCACGACGGGGCGTATCTGCACGATCGTATCGAGCGTGCTCTCTGTAGTGCTTTACAACTTCTGCTTCGTCACGCCTCTGTTTTCGCTCGCCAGCTACGACCGAAGCTATCTGGTCACGTTCGGCATCATGTTCGCTACCGCTATGGTCGCCGGCGAGTTAACTGCACGCATCGCCGACAACGCCCGTACCTCCGCCGAGAACGCATTCAAAACGCGCGTACTCCTCGAAACGAACCAGCTCTTGCAGCAAGCCCATAGCGCGGAGGAGTGCGCCCGCGTCGCCATGAACCAACTCATCAAACTGCTAAAACTCGACGTGGTCTTCTACACCGCCGAACACGGCACGCTCGGCAAGGCGCTCTATGAGTCCGCTGGCACCGAAAACCGATCCGCGTCGCTGCTCACCGACTACGAGCGCGCCGTTGCAACCTGGACCTACACCAACAACAAGCGCGCGGGCGCAAGCACGCGGACCCTGCCTGAGGCGCGCTGTCTCTACCTCGCGGTTCGCACCGGCGACAAGGTATTCGGTGTCATCGGCATCGCCCTGGAGGGGCGCGAGATCGAAGCCTTCGAGCATTCGATCGTCCTATCTATCGTAGGTGAATGCGCCTTGGCGCTCGAAAGCGACCGGGCGGCGCAAGAGCGCGAAGAGGCTGCGGTCTTGGCGAAAAACGAGCAGCTGCGCGCCAACCTTTTGCGCTCCATCGGCCACGATTTGAGGACACCCCTCACGGCTATATCCGGATCTGCGGCAATCCTTCGGAAGAGCGACGAGAAGCTCAGCCTCGAACAACGCTGCGATCTTGCCGATGCCATCTACGACGACTCCCTCTGGCTTATCGATACCGTGGAGAACCTCCTCGCCATCACACGCGTCGAGGACGGCACCATTCGCCTCAACTTAACATCCGAGCTCATCGACGAGGTCATCGAGGCCGCCCTCAGCCATGTCGCCCAAGCATCGCATGGACGTGCCGTCACCATCGAGCACACTGACGACATCCTGCTGGTACGCATCGACGTCCATCTCATCATGCAGGTGCTTACGAATCTCATCATGAACGCCTTCAAATACACGCCCGAGGACTCGACTGTCACCATCAGTGCACGTCGCGAGGGCGCGTTCGTCGTGGTGGACGTCGCAGACGATGGGCCGGGTGTGGCAGACTGCGACAAGCCTCATATCTTTGAGCGCTTCTTCACCTCAAGCAATACGCGGCCCGTGGATTCGCGTCGAAGCATCGGCCTTGGCCTGTCGCTCTGCCGCTCCATCGTGGAGGCGCATGGCGGCGTCATCGAAGTTCGCGACAACCACCCCCATGGGGCTGTCTTCCGTTTTACCCTGCCCGCCGAGGAGATTGAGATTCATGAATAATGCCGCTAAGCCACGCATCCTCCTGGTCGAAGATGACCCGACCGTTCAAAACCTCGTTTCGACCGCGCTTGACCTCCACGGCTATGTCGTGAGCAAGGTTTGCAACGGCCAAGCCGCCATCATGGATGCGGTGTCGCACGGCCCCAGCCTCATCATGCTCGACCTCGGCCTTCCCGACATTGACGGTATCGAGGTCATCACGAAGATCCGAAGCTGGTCGGCAGTCCCCATTATCGTCATTTCGGCGCGCACCGAAGATTCCGACAAGATTGCAGCACTTGACGCGGGGGCAGACGACTACCTCACCAAGCCCTTTTCTGTGGATGAGTTGCTCGCGCGCGTCCGTGCGAATTTGAGGCGCTCCTCGATGGCGTCGAGCGAGTCGACAGAAGCGAGCACGTTCGACAACGGTCCGCTGCATATCGACTACGCCGCAGGATACGCGACGAAAGACGGACGCGAGCTCTCGCTCACCCCAACCGAGTACAAATTGCTCGTCCTTCTGGCGAAAAACGTCGACAAGGTGCTCACCCACACCTTCATCACCCGCGAGATATGGGGCACGAGCTGGGACAGCGATCTGGCGAGCCTGCGCGTGTTCATGCGCACCCTGCGCAAGAAGATCGAGGCAGACCCCTCTCACCCCAAGATGATTCAGACGCACATGGGTGTCGGGTACCGCATGCAGCGTCTCTAGCCCACCCCACAAAAAGTTGCGGTGGAATACGGAGTAGATGAGGCTTTTGGCAGCCAAAACAGTCCGTATTTCACCGCAACTGATGGGTGGGATGGAGTTAGAGGCCCAGATAGGTAGTCATGCCTTCGACGGCGAGCTTGGCGCCAGCTACGGCGTGAACAACCGTCAGCGGGCCGTTAACCACGTCGCCGGCGGCAAAGACGCCGGGCACGGTGGTCATGCCGTTCTCGTCGACCGAAAGCAGGCCGCGATGGTCGGTCTCCAGACCACCCGTCGTAAGCACAAGCTTGTCTTTGGGCACCTGCGAAGCCGCAATCACAACTGTGTCGGCAGACGCATGGTCGAGCTCTTCCTCGTACCCCACCACGTTATTCTCCTCGTCGAAGATAGCCGTCTCGAAGACCGGACCGTTATCGTCGATGGCACAGATCGCCTTGCCGCACACAATCTCGGCACCGTCAAGCTCGGTCAGCTCCACCTCATCATCGATGGCCGAGATATGGCGCGAGCGGGCATACACGGTGACCTTGCGAGCGCCCGAGCGCAGGGCTGTGCGGGCAACATCCATGGCAACATTGCCGGCACCGATGACCGCCACGTTCTGCCCGATTGCCACGCTCGCAGGATCGACCAGGTAATCGATGCCAAACAGCACGTTGCCGCGCGACTCGCCGGGAATACCCAACTTTCGAGCTCGCCAGGTACCGGTACCAACAAAGACCGCATCGTAGCCGTCGCGCAGCAGGTCATCGATGTGCAACGCGCCGCCGATGGTGGTCGAAGGGCGCACGCGCACGCCGAGCGAGCACATCACGTGACGGTACTTTTGCACGAGCGCACGGGGCAGGCGGAACTCGGGGATACCGTACTCCAGCACACCGCCGATCTCGGGGCGCTGTTCAAATACCGTGACGGCACAGCCCAGCTGGGCCATCTTAATGGCCACGGTAATACCAGCGGGACCGGAACCGACCACAGCAATCTGTTTACCGCACGACGGTGCGGGCTTCCACTCCTTACGATCCAAATATGCCGTGGAGATATAGTTCTCGATGCTCGAGAAATGCACCGGCGCGCCCTTGCGGCCCTGGATGCACGCGCCCTCGCACTGGCCCGAATGGTTGCAAACCATGGAGCAGACCGCGCTCATGGGATTGTTCTGGAACAGTAGCTCGCCCGCCTCTTCTAGACGACGCTGTTTGAACAGGTCGATGACCTGCGGAATAGGCGTCTGAACCGGGCAGCCCTTAATCTGACAGAACGCCCTTTTACAACCTAGGCAACGATTCGCCTCTTCGACAATGTGGATAGCCACGCAACTCCCCTTTTTAATGCAATCCAATGGGGGCGACGATAAAGACCCTTCACCGCCGCCCCCATACAGGTAATCTCAATCTGCCGACACAGCAAAAGCCAATGCTATAACTCGCGATGCGAAGCCCCGCAGCGAGCGGACATGTGCTCGAGTGTCGCCAGGCAGTCAGCCGCCGTCGCCGGCACACTGTTCTCGACCACGCAGGGAATCCCAGGGCAGGCGGCAGCCGCCCAGGCCACTACGGGCTCAAAGTCATAGCGGCCCGTCTCGCCCACGCCATGACACACCAGACGTGAACCCGTACCGTCGCACCATCCGGCTCCGTCCTCGTTATCAACGATCTCAAAATCCTTGGCGTGCAGCACGCGGATCTTACTGCCGCATAAGTAGAGCATGCGCGCGGTGATTTCCTGCGCTTCGTCAACGACACTGGGGTGCAGCAGCGATACCGGGTCGTAGATCACGCCGAGCGACGGGCTCGAGACGCGCTCCAGCACCTCACGGCAGCGATCCGGAGTATTAACCGTCTCGTTCCAACCGGGCTCGATCAAAATTTGCCCGCCCACGGCCTCGGCCCGATCGCAGACGCGTGCAAGCCCGTCTGTAAACGCTTCGAGTGCCCCATCGGTCATGCGGTCGTCAGCAACGCGGTTCTGCGCATTGGGGCGACCGGTCTCGGTGCCAACCGGGCATCCGCCGAGCATCTGGGCAAAGTTCAGGCATGCCTCGTACTCGGCAATGTTATCCATGAGCTGTTGGCGATCGGGCGTCGCCAAATTCTTATAGCAGCCGAGCACGGCGACCGAAACGCCCGCCTCGTCGAGCACCGCACGCAAATGGTCGGCAAGCTCGCGGGTCAGGCCGCCTCGATCGATCCCCATCGATGCGTAGAGCACCTTGCTCGGCAGCTGAATGCACGAAAAGCCCAGCTCTCCCGCCATGCGGATGCGTTCCTCGACGGTCCCCTGCGGAAGGTCGTGCAAACGCACACCCGGAGTAATAGCCCCCACGTTATTCACATCCCTTATGAGCGTTGATGCCCGGGGTGTATCCGCCAAACGGGTCCTCGATAGAGCACACGCCCGAGGGAGCAAGCGGGTCATGCCTGCCGGCCAGTTTGTCGTGATGCATGGTCTCGATATAGGCAAGCACCAGCGGCGCCACGCCCTTCGCATCGTTTTTGACGATAGGCTCGCTCATGTAGTAACCAAACGTGCCCTCGCGGTGCGCGGTGTTTCCCAAGCCCGCGACCAGGCAGATGTTGTCGAGCGCCAGCTGCCCATCATGCTCGGACAGGCAGGTCTCGCAGATGCCGTCGAAGGCGCGACGGCCGTACTGGTAGTAACGCTCGCCCAGCACGCCTAGACGCACGCCCTTCATGATGGCATTGGCAAAAATCGCGCTACCAGACTCCTCCAGGTAGTTGGGGGCGATATTGGGCAGGTTGATGACCTGATGCCACATGCCGGTCTTCTCGTCCTGATACGGCAGCATGGCATCGCTCAGGTCGTGGAACATCTTGCGAATCTCGTCCTTCTCGGCTGACATCGAAGGCGGCATGAGCTCCCAGGTATCGATGAGTGCCATGGCAAACCAGCCCTCGGCGCGCAGCCAGAAGTTAGCCGAAAGGCCGGTGACCGGGTCGCACCAAAACTGTTTGCGGCTCGCGTCGTAAGCGTGATAGTAAAGACCGTTGAGGGGGTTGCGCATCAGGTCATGCACGACCTGGAACATATGGAAGCTGTCCGAGCAGGCACGACGGTTGTGGAAGCTCAGCTCGTACTGCATGTAGAACGGCTGTGCCATGTACATGCCATCGAGCCAAATCTGGTTGGGATAGACGGCCTTGTGCCAAAACACGCCCTCTTTGGTGCGCGGCTGGGTCTCGAGCTGGCGGTAGATGGTGTCCATGGCGGCACGGTACTTGGGCTTGCCCACCAGGTCATACAGCTTGTAGAGGGTCTTGCCCGCATTGACGTTATCGAGGTTGTACTCCTGCGGGTTGTAATGCTTGATGGTACCGTCGTCCTGGACAAAGAAATCGATGTAGTCATCGGCAAAGGTCAGGTAGCGCTGCTCGCCCGTGATCTCGTACAGCTCGATGAGCGCCTTGATCATGCAGCCGTCGATATAGTTCCAGGTGTTCTCCTTGCCGGCGCGAATCTTTTCGATATTCCAAGCCGGCGCCTGCGGCGTAGAGGTTTCGATCAACTGCTCGATATAACGGTCCAGGATTTGATTGCAACCCATTGCTGTCCCCTCTGACATAAACGATAGGTGAACGTTACCCCTAGTGTAACGCGAACGAGGAATATAGGGTGAACGTTAACCCTATATTCCTCGCGAACGGCAGACTTTTAGCGGCAAACGGCGGTGAGACCCGCGGCGATGCGATGCGCCAGGCGCTCATAGCCGGCAGGACTGTAATGCAGACCGTCCGGCATATAGAGCTCGCGGTGCTCCGGCAAAAACGGGCTGATACCGCTTTGCGCATACAGGTCAATCACCGGCACGGAGTAGCGGTCGCAGACCTCGAGCATCGCTCGCACGTAGGCGACCTGCGTCAACCCCAGGTGGTTGAGCTCGTCGCTTGCCGGGATATCCTTCTCGTGCTTGCCGCTCGTCTTGCACGGCGTCATAAACACGAGCTTTGCCCGAGGCGAGCGCGCCGTGATGGTACGGATCAGGTAATCGAGTGCACCATAGAACTCATGCGCGTCCGTGCTGCCCAGCTCTCCAAGCGGCACGTTGCGGCTAAAGTCGTTGACGCCGCCAAAGACGATGTAGATATCGGCCGCATCGTCGATACCGTCAAGGCGCTCGACAAACGAATCGGTACGGTCGGCCTTGATGGCGATACGCGAACCCTTGATGCCAAAGTTCTCGACGACCGCGCCTCCCAGCAACGCGCCCAGATGCGAAGTCCAAGAGATGTCGTTGCCGCCTGCGCCGCATCCGTTATCGCCCCATGTGGTCGAATCGCCAAAGCAGCAAATGGTCGATTCACTCAAACTCTTCGTTTCCATAATCTTCTCCTCATCCGCCCATCGGCGGTCATACAGGAACGTACCGTTTATTCGCAGCATGCCGAGGGGCTATGCACGGGCGCATTCCGCAACGTGCGAATCGAGCCATTCGATATCCTCGGCAAGATGTGCCACGCCCAGATGGTGTTCATCCGGACACACCTCGTGCCGCAGGCCATCTCTGCGACCCAGCAACTTGTAGGCATCGCGCACGATCTCGAGCTGCTCGCCAACATTTTTCAGCCCGCGCGAACCGTTCAGATGATCCTCTTCGCAGCTCTGCACTAACAACGGGCGCGGCGCAATAAGCGAGGCAATATCGCCCATGTCGAGTAAGCGCCAAAGTCCGGGTGTGTAGTTGCAGCTGCAATTGCCATTGAGATGCAGCAGCGAATCGTCGACACCGTACAGATAGCCCGAGACAAACGCCTTGCGCACACGCGGGTCGAGTGCGGCCAGGTACAACGTCATGTAGCCGCCACCCGAAAAACCAAAGCAACCCAGGTCATCCATGGCAATGTCGCCGCGCGCCTCTAGGTAATCGATCAGACGCATGTTATCCCAGGCGTTGAGGCCCGCAACCGTAAGACCCAGCGGCTCGGCCATACGTGCTTGATTCAGACACGTACCGCGCAGGTAGCTGTTCTCGTCATCGCCCTGACCCTTCCAGTCACGACGGTATCCCCAACCGCGCGCATCAGGGCAGACGGTCACGTAACCCATGCGTGCCAAACGCAGACCGTAGTCGTAATTGAACTTACGCACGGCATCATCGACAGCCGGCACGCCCGCAACACCGGCTACGCTTGCAGCACCCGCTCCCTGATGACCATGCGGGCAGATATAACAGCGTTTGAGTCCCCGCTCATCAAGCTTAGGATGAGACGGCTCCAACAGGTAGAACGGCATACAAACATCACGCACGACCTGCAACATCGCATGGGTGCGCACGATGCCGCCGGCAACCCGCACGCGGCTGAGCTCACGAATCTCAATCGGGACGCGGTCCATAAGCGAAAGGCCCAAAACATCGTACAGGCGAGTCCTGGTCGCAATCCTCCACGCCTCAAAGTCCGCAGGGGTCTTGCCCGCAAATGCGGCGGAGCGCCCCTCGCGCTTCAGCCGGGCACGCAGCGCAGGCTCGTCTTCGCAGTACGTCTCGATGTGCACGGTGCGACCATTGGCAGATAGCCCAGCCGTCTCCACCGCATCACCGTCGCCGCCCTCGGGATCCCAACCATCCGTGCCGGCAAGCACTCGGTCACGCGCATAGCGTTCGGAATCCTGACCGGTCAGGCAATGCGCCCACGGCACCCAAGCGGCAGTATCACCCGCCGGGCCAAACAGGGCACCGCCGGCATACAGGGTGCCGTCATGTGCCGCTGGCTTATTCCAATCCCACCAACCCTCGAGTGAAATATGGGGGCCCAGCCAGCATTCGAGCAAAACGGTCTGGGCCCACTCGCGCCATGGACGACCCAGATAGACCGATCCGGGGGCAATGCCCTCATCGGCTGTAAACGAACAGCCATGAAACACAAATCCGTACGGCTCGCCCTGAGGCGTGGAGGCTGCCGTTACATACCCGTTGACATCCATATCGCGGTTGAGCGAGCGAATCTCACACCCCTCAAAGTAGGCACGCGCGCCGCCAAAGATAAAGTCGACATCGCCCTCGATCCGGCAACGTCGAAAATACTGCCGCCCCACGCGGCGCGGGGCGAACTGCTTGGGGCCTATAAAGCCGCCCGGCTTGGCCTCGCGCGGCGGCAGCGGCCCCAAAAAGAGCGTGTCCTGGTGTCCCTTAATGCAGCAGGCATCGACAACCAGGCAGTCACCATCGGCATACAGGGCAATCGCCTGGCCGACCTCGCGCCCATCACCGGCGTTGTTTTCGATTGTTAGACCCGCAAGCGTCACGTCGTCGGCATCGACCAGCACCGTGTACGTACGGAAGGTGCCGAGTCTTCCATCCTGGCCGCTACCATCTTCCGAAGGCATCTTGGCACCCAGGCCTCCCACGATACGCACGCTGTCGGCCGTCTCGCCCCCGAGCGTCACATGCGGACGACGAATTTCGACCTGCTCGCGATACTCGCCCGGCGCCACCAGCACACGCACCGGCACGGTCGTATCGGACACGCACCGCTCCGCCGCCTCGAGCGCCGCCGAAATGCTGCGATACGCGCCTTCGCGTTCGAGCGATACCTCAAAGAGCTGTTCTTTACCACTCATCTGTCATTACGCTTTCTGTCACAGAACACCCACCATGCAATGCCGGCACCTATAGATTGCGTGCGACAGCCGGGCAGACCCGACCGTCGCACGCCTCAACATGCCGTATTCACTTGTGCAGGAGCACTACCCTACGCGCGGATAACCTTGTCGACGTTTTGCAGCTGCAGCTCGTCGCCATCCTGACCCTCGATGCGCACGTTCTGCAGGTCGAGGACTTTCACGTTCTGCGCGATGATGCCCTGGCGCACCATGGGCTCCACGCCGCAGGCCATGGCCGGCACAAAGGGCTCGGCATCGGCGGCAAAGGTCACATGGACATCCTGGAACGTCAGGCGCGTCACCTTGCTCTCGGGAAGGCCCGTGATATAGGCCGCGGCCGCATGGCAGTTGGTGGCCTCGATATCGCAAAACGTCGTGGCGCCAAAGCCGGGCGTACGGTCGTCGACGGGCAGCGCCTCGCGAGACTGCACGTAGTCGGTCTTGCCGTCCTTGTCGCAGAAGTAGAACGAGTTGACCACGAAGGGCGTGAGCACCTTATCCATGCGAATGTGCTCGAAGGTGATGCCCTCGTTGACGGCGTCCTTGCCGCGTCCGCGGCGTGTCTTGACGCGCAGGCCGCGGTCGGTGCGCTCAAAGAGGCACTTGCTCACGGTGAGGTCCTTGATGCCGCCGGCGGCCTCGGATCCCAGCACCACGGCGCCGTGGCCGTCGTGCATGTAGCAGTGCGAGATCAGCACGTCGTGCGTGGCGGGACGGAGCTCGGGTTCAATGCCCAGTTTGCCGCTCTTGATGGCGATGCAGTCGTCCCCCACCGAGAACTGACAGCCAAGGATGCGGACAAAACCGCAGCTCTCGGGATCGAAACCGTCGGTGTTGTGGGAGTTCTTGGGACCCTCGATGGACAGGCACAGGGCATCGACGTGCTCGCACAGAATGGGATGGATATTCCACGCCGGGCTGTTGCGCACGGTAAAGCCGGCAAGGCTCACGTTTTCGCACTCGGACAGGAAAATCATGCGCGGGCGGGCGACCTCGCGGCCCTCCTCGGGACGGAAGATGTTCTTAAAGTCCTTGTTCCACCAGTTGTCCTCGGCAAAATCGGTCTGGCCGTCGATGGCGCCGCGGCCATAGATGCACACGTCGTGCACGCTCAGGCCCGTAAAGGTCGAACAGTAGGTCGAGAAGCTCTCGCCCTCCCAGCGGCCCAGGGGCAGCATGTCGGTGCCGGCATACCCGGCGCCCTCGTCGCCCGTGACCGTGCCCGGAATGTAGGCAAGCGCCGCGCGGTCGTGACGGGCCAGCAGCACCGCGCCCTCGGCAAGCTCGATGTTGATATTGCTCTTAAGGAAGAGGGACTTGATGCGGTAGTTGCCGGCGGGGATCAGCACGCGCCCGCCCTTGGGGCAGGCCATGATGGCAGCCTGAATGTTGGTGGTGTCATCGTGCTCGGCATCGCCCTTGGCTCCGCAGTCGCGAACGTTGATGGTAAAGGGCTCCGCCGGCGTGGTGACGCCTACGCTCAACTCGCGCTCGCCGCAGACAAAGCGGATCAGGTTGCGCTTGCCGGGGGTCAGGCCATCGACATAGGTCTCGACCGTATTCGTGGTACCGGCGGGCTCATCGTTGACAAAGATCTCCCACGTATCGGCACAGGTAAAGTAGCCGCCATCGTCAAGCTCGATAACGGCCGCACGCGCGTTGCGCCAGATAACGTTCGTCTCCATGGGTCTCTCCCTCAAATGTAATCAGAAGTTCATACTACTCGTTTTTAAAAAAGGGCCGCACCCGCCGGTGGATCTCCGGTGGCACGGCCCTTTGGTTTGGACAATGCGTTGGCCCTACTCGGCGGGAATTACGCTGCCGTCCTGGAAGCCAACATTGTTGTGAGCGAAGCAGTCCTCGTACTTAAAGCCGGAGAGCTCCTCGCAAAGCGCCTTGACCTCGGGCTTGACGTCGGCCATCTTGCCACCCTCCTTGACACGGTGAATCTCGTCGCAAAGGATGTCGCACTGCTCCTTGTCAATCTTGATGCCGCGGGCAAGGACGGCCGCGAGCAGGAAGAAGCCGGCGCAGCCGATGAGCATGTAGCCACAGATGTACAGAGGCACGGTGGCGGGCTGGGTCACGGCGTCGCTGTTGCCGGCGGTCTGAATGAAGCCGGAGGCAGCAAGGACGATAGCCCATACGTTGACGGCAACAGCCTGGGCGATCTGCTGGCAGAGCTGCTGTGCGGAGCTGTAGATGCCCTCGCGACGACGCAGGGTGATGAGCTCATCGACATCGGGGATGTAGTTGAGCAGAACATCGGGCAGATACTGGAAGCCAACGTAGAAGAACTTCCAGATGGCGAAGATGATGGGGTAGGCGATCATGGCGATGGCGACCGTGGAGGTGCCGTTGATCTGACCAAAGGCGAAGTAGTTGTAAGCGATGATGCACGCGGCGCAACCGACGTTTGCCAGGTACCAAGACTTGTGGAAGCCCTTCTTGGCCATGAGGGCGACCCAGATGGCGGTGCAGACGATAGCGACGACCTTGCCGGGCATCTCCATCACGGACTCGTAGGACTTAGGAATCTGCAGACAGTAGACGATGAAGAAGGACAGGCACGCAGACCAGCAGGCAGCGGCGAGCTTCGTGGAGACCTGCGCATACAGGACCTTGCGGAAGGACTTGTTGCGGAAGGTAGAGATAACGTCGATGAAAAACTTCTTGATACCCTCGCCGACGCTCTCGATCTTCTCCTGAGCGACCTCCTCGGGGGTGTGCTCCCACGTGGACAGGTACACGCACAGCAGCGAGATTGCCATGACCGAAGCGTTAATCGTAGCAATAATGAAGTAGCTGAACGGGTTGGTCTCGCCGAAGGTGCCAAAGCCAAAGCCGACGAGTGCTGCCATCAGGAAGCCGGCGGCGTTACCAAAGAGGTGCTTGTAGCCGGTGAGGTACGTACGCTCCTTGAAGTCATCGGTCATCTCGATGGTAAGCGGCGACAGGTTGGCGGTGCAGAACGTGTACGCGACGTTGTAGATCAGGTACAACATAAAGTAGTACGGGAAACCAAACGGCGTAGCCACAAAGATGAGCGGCTCGGCGACCATCATCGGGATAGCCAGCAAGATCCAGAAACGGCGGCGGCCAAAGATGCGGCCGATCTTGGTAGCGTAGAAGTTATCGGCCACAAAGCCCATGAGCGGGCACAGAATGGCGTTGAGATAGATGGCGAACGAGCTGATCAGCGCAGCCTCGCCTGCGGACAGACCGCACTCCGTGGACAGGAACAGCACCATGTAGCTGTGCGTAAAGCTCAGGGCACCGGAGTTGAGCATGCCGCCCATACCAAAGCCCAAGCGCGTCCAGAATGTGATCTTGCGCTTTTTACCGATCTTGTTAGTCATCGAGCTCCCTCTCTTTTCTCGATTGTCTTGTAACAAGACATTGGAGTCCATACCGATGTCTGTCTGCATATCGCCCACTCGTAGGGTGAACGTTTAGCTAGATTATGCGCGATTGCATATGATAGGTGAACGTTCACTTGTATATTATCCTTGAACGGTCGTTTTTTGCCGTTAAACGGACATCTGACTTGAAAAAAATCACGATTACATGGGTATTGAGTGGGTTTAAATTTGAGGTCGATTAGGTGAACGTTTATTGTTTTCGCTGCTCCCGTACCCTCAGGAAGACACGCCCGAACAGACAGAACAAACATGGCCCCGCCGGGAACACTCCCGACGGGGCCATGGTCAATAGCGCCCTATGCGAACCCATTTACCGCTACAGGCAGACGCCATCCTTCCAAATGCTGATCTCGTGGCAGCCGCGACGCTCGGCACTCGTAAGCTTGCCGCTCGCCGTTTCTAGCACCAGCTGGTACAGGTCGTGGGCAGCCTCGTCGAGCGTACGCTCGCCCGTGGCGATCACGCCGGCGTTAAAGTCCATCCAGTTGGCCTTGTGGTCGCACAGACGCTGGTTGGTGAACACCTTGAGCGTGGGCGCCGGCGCGCCAAACGGCGTGCCGCGGCCGGTCGAGAACAGGATCACGTGGCAGCCGGCAGCCGTCAGGGCCGTGGTGGATACCATGTCGTTACCCGGGCCACACAGCATGTTCAGGCCATGCTTGGTAGCCTGGCCGGCATACGGCAGCACGTCGACGATGGGGGCAGATCCGCCCTTTTGCACGCAGCCGCAGCTCTTGTCCTCGAGCGTGGTAATACCGCCGTCCTTGTTGCCGGGACTCGGGTTCTCATAGACGACCTCGCCGTGGCTGATAAAGTAGTCCTTAAAGCCGTTGAGCATGTCGGCAGCTGCGTTAAAGACGTCCTGGCTCTCGCAGCGATCGAGCAGAATGCTCTCCGCGCCAAACATCTCGGGAACCTCGGTGAGCACCGACGTGCCGCCGCGGGCGACGACCATATCGCTCACGCGACCGATCGTGGGGTTGGCGGTAATGCCCGAAAGACCGTCAGAGCCACCGCACTTAAGGCCAATGACCAGCTCGGAGGCAGGAATGGGCTCACGCTTGGCCTGCTTGGCCAGGTCGGCAAGCTCGGACAGGATCTTGTGACCCTCGACCTGCTCGTCGGCTACATCCTGGCAGGTGAGGAATCGAACGCGCTCGCGATCGAAGTCACCGAGCTCGTCGAGTACCTGCTGGTGCGTGCAGTTTTCGCAACCGAGGGACAGGAACAGCACACCCGCAGCGTTTGCGTGACGCGAGAGCGCCACCAGCAGACGGCGCGTCTGGGCATGGTCGGCACCGGTCTGCGAGCAGCCAAAGGGATGCGGGAAGTAGTAAACGCCCTCCAGCGAGCCCTCGACCAGATCCTGAGCCTGCTCGCACATGGCACGTGCGACCTCGTTGACGCAGCCGACCGTGGGGATGATCCACAGCTCGTTGCGCGTGGCGGCGCGGCCATCGGCGCGGCGGAAACCCATAAAGGTCTCGGGCTCAACCGGTTCAACGACCGGATGCGTCGGGTTGTAAGCGTACTCGACCTCGCCCGAAAGGTTGGTCTTGACGTTATGCGTATGAAGCCACTGACCGGGCTGGATGTCGCCCGTCACGTGGCCGATAGGAAGACCGTACTTGACGACGTCCTCCCCCGCCGCAATGGCGCGCACGGCCATCTTGTGGCCCTGCGGAATATCCTCCGCGGCCACGACCTCGCCCACCCCGGGAACCGCGACGGCGGTGCCCTTGGCAAGCGGCGACAGCGCGACGATCACGTTGTCGGCCGGATTGATCTGGATAGTATTCATTACAAAGAGTCCTAACCCTACAGGTTGAGCAGAAGTCAGCGGGCGCCCGTCAGTTGCCCGGCGGGCGCACAGAAGGATTTAGGCCTGGGCGTTGGCAAATGCCTGCTTGGCGCCCTCGGCGCGCACAACGGCAAGCGCGTTGACGACAAACTCCTCAAGGCCGGCGATCTGCGTAAGGTCCTCGCCCCACATCTGCTCGTTGTTGAGCACGTCGTGCACCAGCTCGGCATCGTCTGCACCGGCGTGGGCGGCGTAGAAATCGAGCACGAAGGCATCGTCCTGAGCGGTGTACTCGGTGCCGTCGGCGCGGCGCAGGTGCAGGCCATCGCCCTCGCGGGACACAAGCTCCTGCGTATAGAAGGCAATGAGCATAGCGAGGCTCGTGGCCAGGCACTTGGGCAGGCTGCCGGTCTCGGCAACATAGTCCTTGAGCGTGGGCAGATCGCGAGCGCGCCACTTGGCCGTGGAGTTGAGGCAAATGGAGAGCAGCGCGTGGTCGATAAACGGGTTGTCGAAGCGGTTCTCGACGGCGGCAGCAAAGGCCTTGCAGTCCTCGACGTCCAGGTCGGCGGCAAGCGTCGGGATGACCTCGTCGTAGAGCATGGTGTTCATGAAGCCGCGAACGGTCTCGTCATGCATGCAATCGCGCACGATGTCAAAGCCGGCAACCCAGGAGCCCGGAACAAAGGCAGTGTGGGCGCCGTTGAGGATGCGGACCTTGCGCTTCTTGTACGGGGTGACATCGGGGGTCACAAAGACGCCCGGCAGGCCGGCCTTCACGAAGGGCAGCTTCTCGGCAAGCGACTCGTCGCCCTGGATACCCCACATCTGGAAGGGCTCGCGCACGGCCAGGAAGGGATCCTCGTAGCCCAGGCGCTCGGCCACGGCAGCGGCCTCCTTGGGGTCGCGGATGCGGCCGGGGACGATAGTGTCGACGAGCGTGGTGCAGACGGTGCAGTCGTTGGCCATCCACTGCGCAAACTCGTCCTCCCAGCCCCAGTCGCTCACGTACTGGTTCATGATGCGCAGCAGCTCCTCGCCGTTGTGATCGATGAGTTCGCAGGCGAGCACAATGACGCCCGGCTTGCCGGCGGCCCAGCGGGTGTGGAGCACCTGGGCAAGCTTAGCGGGGAAGCTCGCGGGCGGCATGTCGTCGGCCTTGCAGGACGGATCGTAGGCAATACCGGCCTCGGTGGTGTTGGAGACGATAATCTCCAAATCGTCGGAGACGGCGACCTCCATCATGGCGCGGTAGTCGTCCTCACGATACGGATTGAGGCAGCGGCTGCAGGCGCTGATCACACGGGACTCGTCGACCGTGTTGCCGTTCTCCTTGCCGCGCACCAGCACGGTGTACAGGTCGTCCTGGGCATTGATGCCGTCGGCAAAGCCAAAGGCGCCGCTGATGGGCTGCACCATGACAACCTTGCCGTTCCAGCCGGTTGCCTCGTTGCCCATGTCAAAGAAGCGGTCGACAAAGGCGCGCAGGAAATTGCCCTCGCCAAACTGCAGAACCTTCTCGGGCGCGTCCTTGGGCAGCAGGTAGCCCTTGTAGCCGATCTTCTCGAGCGTCTCGTAGCTGATATTCTCCATCGATGTCTCTCCTTAGATTGCTGTTAGCGTGCAGGCAAAACGGGGGCGCCGCGTGTGGCAACGGCGCTCCCGAGTTCGGTGTGATTCGATGCGGGTTTAGGCCTCGACGGTATCCAGGTCAAAGCCAAAGTAGCGGACCGCGTTGTTGTAGCTGATGTCGCGCACGATGGCTCCCAGCAGCTCCATGTCGGCGGGGTACTTGCCCTGCTCGACCCACTCGCCGATCACGCCGCACAGCACGCGACGGAAGTACTCGTGACGCGGGTAGGACAGGAAGGAGCGGGAATCGGTAAGCATGCCCACAAAGTTGCCCAGCACGCCCTCGTTAGCCAGAGCCGTAAGCTGCTCGCGCATACCGATCTCGTTGTCGTTGAACCACCAGGCAGAGCCGTTCTGGATCTTGCCGGCGGTCGGAGCCTCCTGGAAGCAGCCCATCACGGTATCGATCATGGTGTTGTCGATGGGGTTCAGGCTGTACAGAATGGTCTTGGGCAGACCCGTGGCCTCCTGGATGGAGTTGAGGAAATCGGCCAGCTGGTCGGACGGCGTGTAGTTGGAGATGCAGTCGTAGCCGGTATCGGGACCGAGCTTGGCGAACATAGCGCGGTTGTTGTCACGCTTGCAGCCAAAGTGCAGCTGCATGGCCCAGCCAAGGCGGACATACTCGCCGGCGACGAACTGCATAAAGGCCGTCTTGTACTTGAGGACCTCGTCCTCGGTAAGCGGCTCGGCGGCAAGGCCCTTGGCAAAGATAGTCTCGATCTCGTCGGCGGTAGCCGGAACGTACATAACGTAGTCGAGCGCGTGGTCGGAAGCGCGGCAGCCCAGCTCGTGGGCAACGTCGTAGCGCTTGGAGATGGCGGCCTTCATGCCCTCGAAGTCGCTGATCTCAATGCCGGCAACCTCGGAGAGATGCTTGCAGTAGTCGGCGAACTCCTGGCCACGCTCGATGCGCAGGGCGGCATCGGGGCGCATGGCGGGAACGACCTGAACGTCAAAACTGTCGTCGGCGGCAATCTTCTTGTGCCACTCAAAGCTGTCGGCGGGGTCGTCGGTAGTGCAGATCATGCGGACGTTGGACTGCTTGATCAGGTTGCGGCAGGTAAAGCTGGCCTCAGCGAGCTTGGCGTTGGCAAGGTCCCAGACCTCCTGAGCGGTTTTGCCGTTCAGGACGCCCTCGTAGCCAAAGTAACGCTTAAGCTCCAGGTGGCTCCACTCAAAGACGGGGTTGCCCACGCAACGGCCCAGGGTCTCGGCCCACTTCTGGAACTTCTCGCGAGCAGGGGCATCGCCGGTAATGAAGCGCTCGTCAACGCCGTTGGCACGCATCAGGCGCCACTTGTAGTGGTCACCGCCCAGCCAAACCTCGGTGATGTTCTCAAAACGTTTGTCGTCCCAGATCTCCTTGGGAGAAATGTGGCAGTGGTAGTCAACGATGGGCATGCCCTCGGCAAAGTTGTGGAACAGCTCCTCACCGGTTTTGGTGCTCAGCAGGAAATCCTGATCGTCCATGAAGTTTTTCATCAAACAACCCCTTTGTTGGCGGAGCGGGCGCACGATGCGCTCGTTATCCTCTAGGTGAACGTTCACTATACTAATTCATTGCGACTTAAAAGGTGAACGTTCACCTAACCACCATGGGGTGAACGGTCGATTTTGCCCGTTCAACGGTTACTGGAGCCGTGACTTGTATGTATTGCGAATTGGCAGGCGTCCCCGAATACCGAACTTGAGCGCTTTGGCCAGGTGGGTCATGTTCCGCCGTGCATTTTTGGGAGTATTCAGCATCGGAGCGCACCGCGCACCGTCTTCGAAGCCCTATCTGATGCTCATATTGCGCCCAATCGGCATAAATAAGTGCCCCCGATGGCGAATTACGCCATCGGGGGCACTTAAAACAGTCATCCTAACCTCTTTCGGGACACGCCATTGCTGAATACTCCAAAAAATGAACGTCGCAAGAGGGGGTACCTGACTAAACGGCTAAATTCCCGCAAGCTCGCAGTAGCGGTCGACGTTGCTGGCAAACACCATCTCCACAGCACCCTTCTGCACGGGCTCCGCCGGAGTTTTACCCCACAGCAGATACTCGCCCAAGGTCTTGGCGCCACGGTAGGCCAGGCTCACCGGGTCCTTATAGACAATATTGGTAAAGATGCCACGGCGCAAGGCCAAGGCGCTCTCGGGGAACAGGTCGTTGCCGATTACCATGACCTTGCCGGCCTTGCCGCTTGAAACAAGCGCGTCGGCGACCACCTCGGAACCAACGGCAAAAACGCTACAGATGAGCTCGGGAGCATCCGGCGCACTCAAGCGCTGCTCAAGCTCGCGCTCGAGCTGTTTGACTTGCGCATGGGCGCCGGCAAGGTCCTCAACCTGCCATGGAATATCGTGTTCGCGCAGGTAATTATGAAAGGCGCGGGCGGTCAGGTAGTGTGAATCGGTATAGGGGTCGCCCGCCAACAGGAGCACGCGGGCGTCAACCCCAGAAGCGTGGACCAGATTTGCCGCCTGCTCCGCCATAAGACTGCCCGCCGCGGAATAGTCCGCCAGACTGGCACCCAGGCGATCGAGGTGCGGGCGGTCGCCGTCTACGAGCTCGATTGTCACGCCCGCCTCGGCAATCTGCCTCAAGAGCTCGGTTGCGCGGTCATCGCCCGGAACATAGGCAAGCAGGCCGTCAATCTTCTCGCCTACCTGCAGACGCTCATCAATCTGCTCGAGCGCATCGGCGTAGCCACCCACGCCAAATTCAACGCGCTCAACCGTAATGCCCCGGTCGATGACCTCCTGCTCAAAGCGGTTGCAGCCTTCCCAAAGGTAACGGAAAAAGTACGCCCCCTCGCACGATGCGCGGGGCAGGCAAAACACCAGGTTGATATCCTTGCGGCGCAGGCTCGAGGCACTTGTGTTGCGGTGGTAACCCATGGCCTCGGCCTTAGCATTCACCTTGGAGCGCACGGATTCGCTCACGCCGGCCTTTCCCGTCAGGGCCTTGTGCACGGTATTGATGGAAACGCCAAGCTCGGCGGCTATGTCCTTCATGGTTACGCGAGCGCTCATGCGGTTACTCCGTTATAGATAAGTTGCCAATTAATAGTCCAGTTAACGATACCCCAAAAATACTCTTCGACTCGCCGTGCTCTCCCTCAAATGCACAAAGCGCCCCGCGAACGGATGCCCGCGGAGCGCTTGGATGTCCGGACCTTATTTGATACCGCGGCTCAAGTCTTCGGCGATTTTGTCCACACCCTTAAGCGCAGCGCAAGTCTTTTTGTTGGAGCAATGCCCCGTGCAAACGCCACCCTGAGCGCAATCGGCGCAGGTGCCCTTGCGGTAGATGCGCACGCATACCGCGACAAACGCAATACCGATAACAGCCAGTACAACAATATCGATAGGTGCCATAGCAAGCCTCCTCTAGTTAACCACCACTTACTTTACCCCATTCTCCACCTACCAAAAAGGGACAGGTTTGTTTTGGTCGGTTTTATCTGCGGAAACGCCACATCTCTCCCACCAAAAAGCCCGAGTGTCGCTGGGACACCCGGGCTCGTGGAAAGGGGTTAATCCTTATTCGGACTTAAGCGGAAACTGCGGCGGAAGCAGTGTTGGTCTCGTCCTCATCGGTCCATGCATGCTTGGGCATGGGACGGAAAATCTGGAAGAGCATCGCAACCAGCAGCACAATGGCCACAACCGTCCAGATACCAAACTGCCCAAGGACAAGCAGGTTGTAGAACTGGTTGATGAACAGGCCGATCACCCAAGCGAAGGCGCACTCGTAGCCGATGGCAATCGCGGTCCACTTGCCAGAGTCCATCTGGTTGCGGATGGTGCCAATGGCCGCAAAGCACGGAGCGCACAGCAGGTTGAAGGCGCCGAAGGCAACGCAAGCGCCCATGGTGGGGAACATGCCGGCAAACGCGGTCCACAGGCTCGGGTCGGTCTCGCCCGCGTCGGCGACGGACAGCAGCGAGCCGGCGGTGGCGACGACGTTCTCCTTGGCGACGAGGCCAGAGACGGTCAGTGCGGTTGCCTGCCAGGTGCTAAAGCCGAGCGGGGCGAAGATCCAAGCGACCAGGTTGCCCAGCATGGCGAGCACGGAGTAGTCCATGAACTCCTCGGGGATGCCGTCCATCGCAGGCAGGAAGCCAAAGGAACCGTTGTAGCTACCAAAGTTGGACAGGAACCAAACCACGACGGTGGACGCGAAGATGACCGTGCCGGCCTTCTTGATAAAGGCCCAGCAGCGCTCCCACACGTGCAGCGCCCAAGAGCGGATCGCCGGGAAGTGGTAGGCAGGAAGCTCCATAACGAACGGCGTCGGGCGACCGGCGAAGAGCTTGGTCTTCTTGAGCATGAGGCCCGAGGCGATGACGGCAAAGACGCCCAGGAAGTAGAAGAGCGGGCTGATCCACGCGGCGGTGGTGGAAGAATCGCCGATGATGGAGCCCATGAGCAGGGCGATGATCGGCAGCTTGGCGCCGCAGGGGATGAACGTGGTGGTCATGACCGTCATGCGGCGGTCCTTCTCGTTCTCGATGGTCTTGGTAGCCATGACGCCGGGGACGCCGCAGCCCGAGGACACGAGCATGGGGATAAAGGACTTACCGGACAGGCCAAAGCGGCGGAACACGCGGTCCATGATGAAGGCGACGCGGGCCATGTAACCGCAGTCCTCCAGGAAGGACAGCATGACGAACAGCAGGAACATCTGCGGCACAAAGCCGAAGATGGCGCCCAGGCCGCCGACGATACCGTCACAGACGAGCGAATCGACCAGGCCGCCGTCCTCGGTGCCACCCGCCACAAGGGCGTCGTGCACCACGGTGGTAATACCCGGAACATAGGGGCCGTACTGTGCCGGGTCGACCGAGTCGGCATTGTCGCCCGCAGCCTCGACAGCTGCGTCGTAGGCGTCGCGACCCTGGCCGAGCACATACCAGCCGTCGGTGCCGAAGAGCTGGTCGTTGGTGAAGTCGGTCACCGTGCCGCCCAAGGTAGAAACGGCGATGTAGTACACGCAGAACATGATGACCACAAAGATCGGCAGGCCCAGGATACGATTGGTAACCACGCGGTCGATCTTCTCGGAGGTGCTCATCTTGGCCGGAGCCTTGGTCATGCACTCATCGATGATGTGCGCGATGACGCCATAGCGCTCACCGGTGATGATGGACTCGGCATCGTCGTCGCAGTCCTGCTCGCACTGGGCGACCAGCTGCTCCACGCGAGCAGCCTTCTCCTTAGTGAGGTTGATGAGCTTGCAGGCGTCCGCGTCGCGCTCGAACAGCTTGACGGCGTAATAGCGGCGCTTTTTGGCGGGAACGCTTGCCGGCAGATTGTTCTCGATGTGGTCCAGAACGTCCTCGATGGAGGAATCGAACTTGTGCTCCGGCACCTGGCCCTTAGAAGCAGCGGACTTCTTGACCTGCTCGAAGAGTTCCTTGATGCCCTTGTTCTTAAGAGCCGAGATCATCATGACCGGGCAACCGAGCTTCTTGGAAAGCTTGTCCGTGTCGATCTTATCGCCGTTCTTCTCGACCAGGTCGGCCATGTTGAGGGCAACGACCACGGGCAGGCCGGTCTCGATAACCTGAAGCGCCAGGTACAGGTTACGCTCGAGGTTGGTGGCATCGACGACCTGAACGACAACATCGGGCTCGCCGCTCATGAGGTAATCGCGCGAGCATTGCTCCTCGGGGCTGTAGGGGGAAAGCGAGTAGATGCCAGGGAGGTCCGTGATGGTAACGTTCTTGTCGCTTAGGAGCTTGGCTTCCTTTTTCTCAACCGTGACGCCGGGCCAGTTGCCAACGTAGCCGTTGGCGCCGGTGATCAGGTTGAAAAGCGTGGTCTTGCCGCAGTTGGGGTTACCCGCCAGCGCGACATGGATCTGAGAATCCGCCATTCAATCCTTCTTCCTTGTGTGCCTGCGCTGCTTTCTCCGCGCAGGCTGGATAATGTGCTTCAAAGTGCTGCATTAAGTTAGAAAAACCTAACTTTATCTGCAGAAATATACGTAGCAAGCCCCTACTGGACCTCGACGACGGCCGCCTCCTCCTTGCGGATGGAAAGCTCGTAGCCGCGCACGTTGATCTCGACCGGATCGCCGAGCGGTGCTACCTTTACGACCTTGAACGAAGTGCCCTTGATGAGCCCCAGGTCCATAAGGTGGCGGCGAAGCGCGCCCTCACCGTGAAGCTTGACGATGGTGGAGCTCTCGCCCACCTTAACGTCACCCAACGTCTTCATCCTCTTGTCCCCCTTTCGGTTTTTATCAAATGCTGTGGACTAACCGACGGTCATGATGTGCATGGCAACCTTGGAATCGATGCCAAAGCGTGCGCCGAGCACAGTGACGATGATATTGGCGCCACTCGAGCTCACCACGTGGATTTCGCTGCCCTCGACAAAGCCGAGGTCCTTGAGGTGGTGCTTCATATCCTCATTGCCCTTTACACGAGACACGCGCACGGTTTCGCCCGCTTTTACCATCGAAAGCGGCATTGCCGGCATCTGCGGTCCGCAAGACATGAGTGGCTCCTAACGTCAGTTCGTCCTCAACATCGACGCGGTATAAGTTAACCACGCCTATGTTCGCTTTAGTAAACTAACACGTGGTTAACTTTTTGGAAAGGGTCCCCATTCAGATTTCGAAAAAGTTTCCTATACGAAACAAAAGGGCGCGGCAAAGACCATCTCTTTGCGGTGCCTTGTCATACCAATTTATGCAACAAGGGGACTGTCCCCTTGTCACATTGTTGAGGTTAGAGCGAGAGGTTTCTGATCGACGTGACGCAGGAGGCCTCATCCACGCCCGAAACGCGGAACACGACGTCTTCGCCACATTCGCCACAGAGTGCCATGAGCCCTATAACGTCGCGACCGTCGGTATGGCGGTCACCGATGCTGACCGACACGTCACTACGATGCTTGGCGATAATGTCATAGAGCAGCGCAACCGGGCGGGCATGCAATCCCAACGGATCTTTAATCGTCTTTGTAAACTCGACCATGTCCCCTCCCACGACATCGTACATTCGGCTGGCAAACCCAGCCATGTGGTAGTTATTGTAGCGTTAGATGCTTGTTGAAGCCCGCCAGAAGGCTCAACCGGAAAGTGCGACCCGTTATTTGGCTGGATTCTGGGACGCAGTTTCCCAAAGGGGCCTGTTTGGGAAACTGCGACCCGTTTTGGACGCAAATTCTGGGACGTAGTTTCCGCGACGCCCAGTCAACCTATACCCTCGCAACCTCGGCGTATAAAAAACGAGGGAAGGCACGCGTCCTTCCCTCGCAACGGGCAATATGTAGTCGCTCGCCTACATCAGGCGCAGGCTGACGTCCTTGAGCTGGGCGCCGGAAACGGCACTCGGGGCGCCCGACATGAGGTCGGAGCCGCTGGCCGTCTTGGGGAACGCCATGACGTCGCGGATGGAGTCAGAGCCGGTGAGCAGCATGCACACGCGGTCCAGGCCCAGAGCGAAACCGCCCATCGGGGGCGCACCAAACTTGAGGGCCTCCATGAGGAAGCCAAACTGCGACTCGGCACGCTCCTCGGTAAAGCCCAGGAGCTTGAGCATGGACATCTGCATCTCGGCGTTGTGGATACGCATACCGCCGCCGCCAGCCTCAAAGCCGTCCATGACAAAGTCGTAGGTGCAAGAACCAGCCGCCAGCGGATCGGCCTCGATCTTGGCGATGTCGGTCTCGGTCGGCAGGGTAAAGGGCTGGTGCTCGGCAGCATAGGCCTTGCGATCCTCGTCCCAATGGAACAGCGGGAAGTTGACGACCCACAGGAAGTCGTGGCCCTCGCGCTTGATCTCGAGCGCGTTGGCCATGTGGGAACGCATGCCGCCCAGGATCTCGTCGGAGAGCAGGCGCGGGCCGGCGGCGAACATCACAAGGTCGCCGGGCTCGACGTCCATGCGCTCGCGCAGAGCCGCCATCTCCTCGTCCGAGAAGAACTTGACGATGGGGCTGTTGATGGAGCCGTCCTCGCGGAAGGCGATCCATGCCAGGCCCTTGGCGCCAAACGTGGAGGCCACGCCGGCGAGCTTATCGATCTTGGCACGTGCCCAGGCACCGGCGCCCTTGGCGTTGATGGCCTTGACGACAGAGCCCTCCTCATTTGCGGCGGTCGCAAAGACCTTGAACTTGGAGTTGGCAAAGATGTCGGTCAGGTCGACCAGGTGCATGCCATAGCGGGTATCGGGCTTGTCGGAGCCATAGGTGTCCATGGCATCCCAGTAGTTCATGCGACGCAGCGGCGTGGGCATCTCGACACCCATGCGACCGAAGGCATCGGCAAGAACCTCTTCGAGCGCGCTCATGACATCGTTCTGGTCCACGAAGGACATCTCGATATCGACCTGGGTGAACTCGGGCTGACGGTCGGCACGCAGGTCCTCGTCGCGGAAGCACTTGGCAACCTGGTAGTAGCGCTCGACGCCACCGACCATGAGCAGCTGCTTCAGGAGCTGCGGGGACTGCGGCAGGGCGTAGAAGTTGCCCGGCTGAATACGGCTGGGAACGATGAAGTCGCGGGCGCCCTCGGGCGTGGACTTGAACAGGGAGGGCGTCTCAACCTCCATGAACTCACGGTTGTGCAGCGCCTCGCGAATGGCAAAGGTGAAGTCGGAGCGCAGCTTGAGGTTGGCCATCATTTCGGGACGACGGAGGTCCAGATAGCGATAGCGCAGGCGGGTGTCCTCGCTGGTCTCGATGCCGTCCTCGATCTGGAACGGCGGGGTGACGGACGTATTGAGTACCTCGGCGTGGTCGGTCAGGACCTCGATCTCGCCGGTCGCGAGCTTGGTGTTGGTGGTCTCCTCGCCACGAGCGCGCACGACGCCGTGGATCTTGATGGGCCACTCGGGACGCATGGTCTCGGCGATCTTAAAGGCATCGCCGTCGGAGTGCTCGGGGTCGAAGGTGAGCTGCGTGATGCCCTCGCGGTCGCGAAGGTCACAGAAGATAAGGCCGCCGTGGTCGCGGCGACGGCTCACCCAACCGGTGAGGGTGACCTCTTCGCCCACGTTCTCGAAGCGAAGCTCGCCGCAGGTACGGGTGTGCATGGAATGCTCATCGATGGGACGGGTCTGGCTCATACCAGTGATCCTCCTTTATGGATCTGTGCCGCCCCGTGTCGTTCCGGGCGGCGTCGTACAGATTTGCCCAGCCTGCGTAAACCGCGCAGCCGGGCATGGCGTTCTATCTTATCGCACCCGCGTCGATGTGCCGCGAAAAAGTAGCTCTTGCCCAAAGACTTGACGGAGACGAAACAATTGACGCGGCCTGGCCGTCGCCCAAGCGCGCGGCGTGCGACAATGTGCCCCAATACAACCGCACTCGGAAAGGCCCGTCATGACCGCACGCCTCATCGTTATGGATATCGACTCCACGCTCATCAACCAGGAGGTCATCGACCTGTTGGGCGAGGAGGCCGGCGTGGGCGAGCAGGTAGCGCAGATCACCGAGCGCGCCATGCGCGGCGAGCTCGACTTTAAGCAGGCGCTCGAGGAACGCGTGGGGCTGCTTGCCGGCTTGGATGAGAGCGTATTCGAGCGCACCTTTGAGCGCGTGACGTTTACCCCCGGCGCGCTGGAGCTTGTGCGCTCGGCACACAGCAAGGGCTGGAAGGTCGGCGTGGTAAGCGGCGGCTTTCACGAAGTCGCCGACAAGATCGTGGCCGCCGCGGGCATCGACTTTTGCCTCGCTAACCGCCTGGAGGTCGTGGACGGCAAGCTCACCGGTAAGCTGGCGGCAGACATCGTGACCAAGGAGTCCAAGCTCATCCAGCTGCTGGATTGGGCGGTTGAGTGCGGTGTCGACATGGCCCACACCGTCGCGATCGGCGACGGCGCCAACGACATCCCCATGATTCAGGCCGCGGGCACGGGCATCGCGTTTTGCGCCAAGCCCAAGACGCGCGAGGCCGCCCCGTTTGCCATCGACGAGCGCAACCTGATGCTCGCCATGGACATCATCCTGCGTGACTAGCCGATCCGTCTAACAATTGAATCAGTCTGTCCTATAGTTTCCGAACAATTTTGTCTTAGTGTTCGGAAACATACCCTTTGAGTGCTAGACTTTGCGCCGTCGAAGGGAACATATATGGATAAGCGAGATCTTGAGCAGCTGCTGAGCGATGTTGCCGGCGGATCAGTCGCCCCTGCCGACGCGCTTACGCGCATCCAGACGGCGCCAACCGCCGATCTGGGTTTTGCGCAGCTCGATCTTTCGCGCGGGGTGCGCCAGGGAGCCGGCGAGGTTGTCTACGGCGCCGGTAAAACCGCCGAGCAGATTGCCGCCATTATCGAAGCGCTGCACGATGCCGGCCAGGAGCGCATCCTGGTCACGCGCCTGGACGCCGAAAAGGCAGACCGCACCTCGGAGCTCCTCGACAACGGCATCGACCTGGGATATGTCCCGGACGCACAGCTCGCCCTCGTGGGAGGCAAGCCCTCCCCTACCGGCAACGGACGCATCGTCGTCGCCTGCGCCGGCACGAGCGACCTGCCCGTCGCCGAGGAAGCCGCATTGACGGCCGAGTTCTATGGCAACGAGGTCGACCGCCTCTACGACGTGGGTGTCGCCGGCCTGCACCGTCTGCTCGCGCATGCCGAGGAACTTGCCCAGGCACAGGTGGTCATCGCCATCGCCGGCATGGAAGGCGCGCTGGCGAGCGTTATCGGCGGCCTGGTGAGCTGTCCGGTCATTGCCGTTCCCACCAGCGTGGGCTACGGCGCGAGCTTTGGTGGCGTAGCCGCACTGCTCGCCATGCTCAACTCCTGCGCCAGCGGCGTTTCGGTCGTCAATATCGACAACGGCTTTGGTGCCGCATACCAGGCAAGTCTTATCAATCATCTGAGCGCCGGCACACCCCGCGCCCGTTAAGGAGCATTCCATGTCTAACCATCAGCACACGCTTATCATCGATGGCACCTCGGGCATCAGCGGCGATATGACCGTCGCGGCCCTGCTCGACCTGGGCGCCAACGAGGAGCACCTGCGCGAACAGCTCGCCACGCTGCCGGTCGACGGCTTTTCGATCGCCGTGACGCGCGTAAACAAGCATGGCATCGACGCCTGCGATTTCGACGTTCAGCTGGCAGAAGAGCTCGAGAACCACGATCACGATATGGCCTGGCTCTACGGCAACGAAGCAGCTGCCGAGCACACGCACGAGCATGAGCATCACCATCATGATCATGGTGAGCACGAACACGAGCACACACACAACCACGACCATGACCATGAGGCCCACGGTCATGGCCACGAGGGCCATCATCACGCCCACCACCATCACCACCGTTCTTTGGCGGACGTCACAGCCATCATCGACGGCTCGCAGCTAAGCGATGGCGCCAAGCGTCGCGCCCTCGCCATTTTTTCCGTACTCGCCGCTGCCGAGGCCAAGGCTCACGGCAAAACGCCCGACACCGTCCTGTTTCACGAGGTGGGCGCCGTCGACTCCATCGTCGACGTCTGCTCTGTCGCCATCTGCCTCGACGACCTTGGTATTGAGGACATCGTGGTCGAGTCGCTCTCCGAGGGTCACGGCACCATCCACTGTGCCCACGGCCTCATGCCCATTCCCGTCCCCGCTGTCGTCAACCTGTGCCAGGCGGGCAATATCGCCCTCACGCCTGCACCGGTCGCCGGCGAGCTCGTGACGCCGACGGGCGCCGCCATCGTCACCGCGCTGCGCACGTCCGACCAACTGCCCTCACGCTACCGCATCGAAGCCGTCGGCTACGGCGCCGGCAAACGCCCCTACGAAGGTTGCTCCGGTACGCTCCGCTGCCTGCTCGTTCACGCGGACGCATAGCCATGGATGCCCGCAAGGCAAAAAGCCGCGCTGCGATCGTCGCGGCGTTCTCCGAGCTGCTGCGCGAAGAGGACTACGGCAAGATCACCGTCGGTGACATCATCGCTCGCGCCCATGTGGGTCGGGCCACGTTCTACGGCCTCTTCAAGAGCAAAGATGACCTACTCGCTGAGCTCGTGTGCGATATCTGCACCCATGCCCTCGACGATGACGGTACGCCCCTCGATGATCCGCTCGTGCAGGTCGAGCATATCCTCAACAACCTCTGGGAGCGCCGCCAGGGCGTTCGAGCCCTCGTAGCCGGCGCCGGCTCACGCGTCTTCGCCGATTGCCTACGTAAGACCATCATGTCACGAGCAGCCGAAACCGTCCCCAACGACCCAAACGGCCCCGCCGCCACCATGGATCGCAGCTTCCTACTACACCACATAGCCTCAAGCTTCGTAGGAATGGTCCAATGGTGGGCCTGGCACAACTTCCAAGCAGACAAAGCCGACGTAGCCAAAGACTACCTCTCAGCCATAAAGCCCCTCTTCGGCTAAGTAAGAAGCTCACCCCAAAGCATCGCCCCAACCCAGGGCGCCACGCATCCCAAAGTGTCACTCGCGCTTCAACGCCCCCCCAACAGCAACAAGCCCTTCCCATCCAAATTTAGATTTATATGTTGGGCTGCTTGCTCGAGCGCAGCAAAGACCCCGCAGCTGGGGCTTATAGGACAAAATGTGTGTCTACTTTAGGGGTATCGGCGCAGGTCGATGCCCCTTTTTCAGCCGTTTAAATTCCGTGCCCGCTTTTAACCGC
>CABUZD010000004.1 GCA_902495945.1 uncultured Collinsella sp. | reverse complement strand
CCTTCGGATGGGAAGGTTATTGACGAGGGTCCTGTTGGTTGCTCTGTTGATGTTTGCTGTGATGACTTTCGTCATCTCGATATTGGACTGCCGCCCGAGGGTGTCACCCCCGGGGGCCTCCGACGGGAAAGTTAAACCGCTACTTACGCCTTGTTGACGGAGCCAAACTCCTCCATGAGCTCCTTGGTGCGGGCAACGATGTTGTCACGACCAGGCTTGAGGAGCTTGCGGGGGTCAAAGCCCTTGCCCTGCTGATCCTTGCCGGCCTCGATGTACTCGCGAACACCCTTGGCGAAGACGAGCTGCAGATCGGTGTTGACGTTGATCTTGGAGATACCCAGGGAGATGGCCTTCTTGATCTGATCCTCGGGGATGCCGGTGCCACCGTGCAGGACGAGGGGCAGGTCGCCGGTCTGAGCCTTGATCTCGCCCAGGCGCTCGAAGGAAAGGCCAGCCCAGTCGGCAGGGTACACGCCGTGGATGTTGCCGATACCGCAGGCGAGGAAGTCGACGCCCAGGTCAGCAATCTGCTTGCACTCAGCAGGATCAGCGAGCTCGCCGCTGGAGGTCACGCCGTCCTCGGTGCCGCCGATGCCGCCGACCTCGGCCTCGATGGACATGCCCTTGGAGTGGGCAAGCTCAACGAGCTCCTTGGTGCGGTCGAGGTTAAGCTGGAAGGTCTCCTCGTGAGAGCCGTCATACATGATGGACGTGAAGCCGGCCTCGATGCACTTGAAGCAGTCCTCGTAAGAACCGTGATCGAGGTGAAGGGCGACGGGAACGGTAACGCCCGTGGCCTCGACGGCAGCCTTAACCATGTCGGCGCAGACCTTGAAACCGCCCATCCACTTAGCGGCACCAGCGGTGCACTGAAGGATCAGCGGGGACTTGGCCTCCTCGGCGGCCTGGAGAATAGCCAGGGTCCACTCGAGGTTGTTGGTGTTGAAGGCACCGAGACCGTACTTGCCGGCCTCGGCCTTCTTGAGCATGTCTGCTGCGTTGACGAGCATAAAAGAAACCTCCTGTAAGGTTGCTCCGATAACGCCTGAGATTTTACCACGACATACCCGAGCATAAACGTTCGTTTGTTCACGAATACCATCCGATTGGACAAATTTTGACCGTTTGCCCCACAGAATCGACCCACTGGGGAAAATAGCTTGACGATTGAGCGGTCTTCGTGGTTCGGAAGACGGCTTCGAGCCTACATCTGCATAAACGGGTTCTGCATAAGTTCGCGCGCCATCGTGGTCGAATCGCCATGGCCCGTCAAGCAAACGGTATCGGGCGGAAGCATCTTGGCAAGTTTGGAGAGCGAGCGCATAATCGCCGCCTCGTCACCGCCGGAAAGATCGGTACGACCGTGGCTGCCCGGGAAAAGCGTGTCGCCCACAAAGGCGATGTTTCCCTGCTCGGTCGCGGCGAACAGGACGATGCCGCCCGGCGTATGCCCCGGCGTCTCGATCACCTGCAGGCAGACGTCGCCCACCTCGATTGTATCGCCCTCGGCAAGCAAGCGCGTCGGCTCACCCGGATCGGGCGTCTCGATACCCCACATGACACGCTGCTCCTCGATATTTGCGCGAGGTACCGTCACGTCCTTAGCGCACAACTCATATAGCGCACTGTCGCCAACGACAGCTCGAACCCCGGCAACCCCGCCAACATGGTCGGCATGACCGTGCGTGCAGACAGAGCCGAGTACGCGCACCTCGGGATGCGCGGTGCGGATATGCTCCACAAGACGCTCGCCCTCCCACGCCGGATCGACGATTAAGCACTCGTCATTCGAAATCACGGCGTAGCTGTTGGTCTGAATCGGGCCGTTGACGAGCGCCTCAATCGAAGCCGTGCCTCGGGGTGTCAGGTCCAAAGCCATATCGTCCATGCGCATACCCTCCTTCTAAAATACGCTCGAGGCACCAAACGATGCCTCGAGCGTAACCAATATCTATGATGCTGAGAGGCTCTCGCACCTACACACGGCGCTTGAGTTGCGCTCCGCCCTCGCCGGGCATAAGACGGCGAGCGTCGTAGACCGAATCGACACTGCTGATGGAAGCCAGCAGCGGATCCAGGCCGCTCGCATCCGAAATCTCGACCATAAAGCGCAGGGTCGCAATACCCTCGCGGTTGGTCGAGGTGGCGGCGGAAAGGATATTGCCGCCTGCATCGCCAATGGCAATGGTGACGTCCTTGAGCAGGCCCATGCGGTCCAGGCACTCGACCACGATCTCGACCTGGAAGAGGGTGTCGGCAGCACCATCCCACTCTACGTCAATCATGCGCTCGGGGTGCTCCATGAGGCCCTTGACGTTGGGGCAGTTGGCGCGATGCACTGAGACACCTCGGCCACGCGTGATGAAGCCGACGATATCGTCGCCCGTCACGGGGTTGCAGCAATGAGCCAGACGGACCAGCAGGCCACTGTTGCTCTCGCCCTTAACGATAATGCCGTTACTGGCGCTCTTGCCACGCTTTTGCGGCTTGCGGTTGGAGCCGCGGGCCGGCTGTTTCACGACCTCGGCGATAGCCTCGGCCTTGGTGAGCTGTTCCTCGGGCTTGGGGTCCAAGATTTGCTCGACCTTATTGCCCACAGCGCGCGGGGCAACCTTGCCGGCACCGACGGCGGCAAACAGGTCCTCGAGCTGCTTGAAGTTAAACTGCTCCGCCACGGCATTGAGCGCACGCGTGGAGCGCGGCGTGGAGATGCCATACCCGCGCTTGCGCAGGTCCTTGGCCAGCATATCGCGGCCGGCGGCAGCGTCGTCGTCCTTAGTCGCGGCGGCAAAGTAGCGACGGATCTTTGACTTGGCGGAAGGCGTCTTGACGATCTTGAGCCAATCACGCGACGGCTTGGAACTCTTGTTAGTCAGGATCTCGACACGGTCACCCGTCTTAATCTCGTGCGTGAGCGGAGCCACCGCACCGTTGATTTTGGCGCCGACGCAATGGTTTCCCACCTCGGTGTGAACGGCGTAGGCAAAGTCGAGCGGTGTAGAGCCGGCACGAAGCGCCATGACCTCGCCCTTGGGCGTAAAGACGAAGATCTCCTGATCGAACAGATCGACCTTCAGCGAGTGCAGGTATTCCTTGGCATCGGTGATCTCGTCGGAAGCCGCCCAATCGAGCGAATGCTTGAGCCAGTTGATCTGGTCGTCCAAACGTTGAGCGTCATTGGTCTTGGAAGCAGACGATCCGCCCGACTTCTTATATAGCCAGTGGGCGGCAATGCCGTACTCGGCCTGCTCATGCATCTCATAGGTTCGAATCTGAATCTCGAGCGGGCGGGCCGTGGGGCCGATAACCGTCGTATGGAGCGACTGGTAGTTATTGACCTTGGGCATGGCGATATAGTCTTTAAAGCGACCGGGCATGGGGTGCCACAGCGTATGCACCGCGCCGAGCGTGGAGTAGCAATCGCGCACCGAATGCGTGATGACGCGCAGTGCCACCAGGTCGTAGATCTCGGAGAACTCCTTGCCCTTGCGCTTCATCTTTTGGTAGATGGACCAATAGTGCTTGGAACGGCCGTTGATCTGGAAGCCTTCCAGGCCAATGCGGTTGAGCTCGTCGGTGAGTGTCTTGATGGTCTCAGCCAGATAGCGCTCACGGACCTCGCGCGACTCCGCCACCATGCGCGCGATGCGCTGGTAGGCATCGGGCTCCAGGTAGAAGAAGGACAGGTCCTCGAGCTCCCACTTAATAGAGCTCATGCCCAGGCGGTCGGCCAAGGGCGCGTACACGTCCATGGTCTCGCGAGCCTTAAATAGGCGACGATCCTCGCGCAGGGCTGCCAGCGTTCGCATGTTGTGCAGACGGTCGGCAAGTTTAACGATGATGACGCGAATGTCCTTGGACATGGCAAGGAACATCTTGCGCAGCGTGAGCGCCTGCTTCTCGTCCATGCTGTCGACTTCGATGTTGGTGAGCTTGGTCACGCCATCGACGAGCTCGGCCACCGTATCGCCAAACAGGCCGGAAACATCGGCGAGCGAGGTCTCAGTATCCTCGACGGTATCGTGCAGCAGCGCGGCGCACACCACATCGCAGTCCATCTTGAGATCGGCCAGAATGATGGCCACCTCGACGGGATGGTTGATGTACATCTCACCCGAGCGCCGCTTTTGGTTGCAATGCTTCTCGGCAGCAAAGCAGTAGGCCTGCTCAACCTTAGAAAAGTCGTCCTCATTCATATATTTGAGGCACAGACGCTCCAGCTTGTCGTAGCTGTCCGCCATAATCTCGGGCGGCAGCTCATCGGCATGCTTATAGTGCTCCATCTCCGAAAACGGCTGGAGGGTGGAATCATGGGCGGTACGGGCTGCGGCATCCATCGAGGTCCCCTTCCCCTAGGCCCGCGGTACGATCGGGCGGTTAACTTTGGCTAGCATATCAGAAGCGCACGAATCGAGCGCCCAGCTCCGGAAAGCCGAAAACTCCATGCGCGAGCGCAAGCCCTCCAAATAGCGAATTGACCTGCTCAATTGCACGCGGCCGGGGTTTTCGGCCATCGCGATGCGACGCGTATCGTCAAACCCCGAAACGCGACAGAAACCAAGCTCTTCGAAGATTCCTAGGCCGCTTTCCACCGAGCGCTCGTCGACCGGCGTGCGGGCATCGATGGCAAGGCACATCTGCGCGATGTCGATATCGCTTGCGCAGAATGAATCATCCCCGGTCTTGCCGCGGTTGGAGCGCCACATGGTCTGCAGCGCGCGATAGAGTGTGACGAGCTCGTCGCGCTCGGGTGCGTAGCAGTCGAGCAGGCGCTCGTTAATGCGGGCATCGCGCGACGAATAGAGCAGGTGGATCACGGCGGGCTGGCCATCGCGACCGGCACGGCCGCTCATCTGGTTAAACTCAATGCCGCCAAACGGCATGTGATAGAGCACGACATGGCGGATATCGGGCAGGTTGACGCCCTCGCCAAAGGCAGATGTCGAGACGATGCAGCTGAGGCTGCCGTCTCGGAATGCTTCCTCCACGCGACGGCGATCGGAACGCGCAAGCCCCGCGTTATAGAACGCGATATGGGTTGCGCAATCGGGCACACGCTTGCGCAACGTCTTGGCGAGCGCCACGGACTGGTCGCGCGAATTGACGTAAATGACGGTCTTCTCCCCCGTCGCCACGATCGACACCAAACGGTTCTCGCGGCTCGCAAGATCTCGGTCGTCCTCGAGCTGCAGGTTCTCGCGCACCGTCTCGTCGACCACCGTGTGAGTGATCGGAAGCATGCGGGCAAGCTCGGCCACGACCGGAGCCGTCGCGGTGGCCGTCGCAGCCATAACGACCGGGTCGCCCAGAGCTTTGAGGATATCGGGCATGTCAAGATAGGCGCTGCGGTCGCCGCCCTTGGCAAGACCGGCATGATGCGCCTCATCGATAACGACAAAGCCGATGCGGCCCGAACGCGCGAAGCGGTCACGGTGGATAGATAGGAACTCGGGCGTCGTGAGCACGATACCGGTGCGGCCCGAAGCTAGGCCGGCGAACACGTCATCGCGTGCGGCCTCCACGGTCTCGCCGGTCAGCACGCCAACGCCAATGCCAAGCGATGCCATCGTCGACGAGAGGTGATAGGCCTGGTCGGCAACAAGCGCACGCAGCGGATAGACAAAGATGCTCGCACGTCCGCGAAGCACCGCCTCACGCGCGGCATGCACATGGAAGATGAGCGACTTGCCGCGGCCCGTTCCCATAACCGCCAAGACACTCTGGTGATCGGCCAAGGCGTCGAGCGCCTCAGCCTGCGCGCGGTGCGGCTGGTTCGATCCGATAAAGCTATGGATAAGCGAGCGCGTGAGCTCGGTATAGGAAAGCTGGGCGAGCGTCTCGCGCTTGCGCGACTCCAGGCGCAGGCCGGAATCCGTCGGCTGCACGCCACGACGAAGCTCGCATGCCGGATCGTCGACGCTGGGCAGCGTGGTATCGCGGACCAGAACATCCTTGACCATGAGCTTGGGCTTCACACGACCCTGCCAATGCTCGGCAACGGCCTCGAACACCAAGTCGACAGCGCTATCGCAGTTGATGAGCTTATCGATTTGCGGCACGCGGAACATAATGGCCGGCACACTCGCGGCGCCATCGGTCGCCACAAAGCGCATGTGCTCACCGGTTTTGCCCACCACGGCGCGATCACACATCGTCACGCCCTCGGCAGCCAGCAGCGGCACCTTGTTGCCCTGGCCAAACGGCTCAAGACGGGAAATCTGCTCTATAGTCTCGATATTCAGCTCGGAAAGGTCGACCGTGGCGGCAACCTCGTCGATGTCTTCAAAGTCCTCGGCGGGAATCTCCGATAGCACGGCGGAAAGGCGACGACGGAATTCATCGAGCTTGGATGCCTCGATGGTCACACCCACCGCACCGGCATGTCCGCCGCGACGAATCAGCAGGTCGGAACAGCGCTCGACGGCGTCAAACAGGTTGACTTTGCCCACCGAGCGACCAGAGCCGCGCGCGATACCGTCCTCGATCGAGAACAGCAGCGCCGGCACGTGGTAGCGGTTGGTCAGACGGCTTGCCACGATGCCCTTGACGCCCTCGTGCCAGCCTTCGCCGCCCACGACGATCGCGCGTCCGCCGTCATAGGTCTCCTCGACCTTTGCCATGGCATCGCGCGTGAGCTCCGCCTCGATCTCACGGCGCTGGCGGTTGATTTCCTCGAGCTCAGCCGCCAGTGCGCTTGCTTCGATGGGATTGCGGGCAAGCAGCAGATCGAGCGCCAGCTTGGGATCGGCCATGCGACCGGCAGCGTTTAAGCGGGGGATGAGCGAGAATGACAGGCCGTCGGCCGTAATGGTAGAAAGATCGGCCTTGGCAAGTGCGGCAAGCGCGATATAGCCGGGACGGGCCGTCACGCGCATCTGCTGGATGCCCTCGGCGACCAGTGCGCGATTCTCGGGCGTGAGCGGCATCATGTCGGACACGGTGCCCAGCGCCGCGACCTCGATCAGCGAACGCCAATACGACGGCTTGCCCAGACGCTCGCCCAGGACCTGCACCAGCTTGAGTGCCACGCCGGCACCGGCAAGCTCGCGCGAGGGACCCTCGTCCTCGAGCTTGGGGTCGGTCAGGGGCACGCCCTGCGGCACCTGGTCGGAGGGCTCGTGATGGTCCGTGACCACCAAATCGATCCCCAGGCTCTCCAGATAGGAGACCTCTTCCTTGGCGGCAATGCCGTTATCGACGGTCACGATCAGCTGGGGGCGAGCGAGCTCGTTAACGCGGTCGAGCGCCGCGCGCGAAAGACCGTAGCCCTCGTCAAAGCGATGTGGAATAAACGGCGTGACATCGGCACCAAACGCGCGCAGCGCCTCGGTCAACAGGCAGGTCGACGTAATGCCGTCGACGTCAAAATCGCCAAAGACGGCGATACGCTCGTGGCTGCGAATAGCACACTCAACGCGGTCGGCGACGATCACCATGCCCGGAATAACGAGTGGGTCCGCCCAGTCGCGATCGAGCGAAGGCGTCAAAAACAGCTGGCCTTCCTCGATGGATGTAATGCCGTGCGCAACCATAATGCGCGCCACCAGCCCGGGTATGCCCAGGCCAGCCGAAAGCTCCTTTTCGAGCTCGGGGTTTTGCTGAGCGACCGCCCAGCGATGCGTCGTCTTAAGCGATGACATAGGCGCCCACCCCCGATAGGGGCAGGTCGCCGCGATACCTCTCACGGTTCATAGCGATGAGTCCTCTGTGTATGCCCGCTTCGGCAGGCAGATCTGTTGAACGGATTTATTATACCGTGCAGTGCGGACGCACAACGTCCAGCACGCCGTGGTTTCGATAAACGAGGGCGGTAATAGCCTCGAAATATTCGAGCGTTTCAGCCACACGGACGCATGCGAGCGTCTAGCATATCCATTCAAAACGGATTCACGAGCAAAGGGAGTCACAAGAGCCTATGAAGCAATGGGTTGGACTGGGCAAATTTCTCGCGGGGCACATGCAGATCATCGTTCCGATTTGCGTGGCGCTCGGCGTGCTCTTTCCTCAACAGGTCGGCGTTCTCAAGCCCATCGTTCCCACCTTGTTTGCCTTTATGACGTTCCAAGGAGCGCTCAGCAACACCTTTCACCAGGTAGCCGAGGTGTTCCACCGTCCCCTGCACCTGATTTTGGCGCTGCTCGTCTCGGCGGTGCTTATTCCCATAGCAGCCTATGCCATGGGATCGCTGTTCTTTAGCTCCAATCCCAACCTTGTCTGCGGCATCGTGCTCGAGTACAGCGTACCCGTGGCGGTCACTGCCTTTATGTGGATTAGCATGTTCGGCGGCAACGGCCCGCTCGCGCTCACCATCATCCTGACGTCCTCGGTTATCTCGCCTGTGACGATTCCGCTCACGCTGAAGCTCTTGCTGGGTGCCACCGTCTCGATCGATGTGCCGAGCATGATGCAGGACATGGCCTTTATGATCGCCATCCCCGCCGTGCTCGGCATCGTGATCAACGAGCTCACACGTGGATGGGGACACGAGAAGCTCTCCCCCGCGCTCTCGCCCGCCTGCAAGTTCATGATGATGGGCGTTATCGCCTCCAACTCCACCGCCATGAGCGAGTACGTGCTGCACATGAACGCGGTGCGCCTAGAAGTCGCCCTCTTTATTTTGACCTTCGCCATCAGCGGCTTTGTCATCGGTTTTCTGGTCGCCCGTGCACTGCATCTGCCATATAGCGAGACAACTACCATGTGCTTTACCTGCGGCATGCGTAACATCTCTTCAGGCGCCGTCATCGCCACGCAGTACTTTCCAGGCGAAGTCGTGTTTCCCGTCATGTGCGGAACGCTGTTTCAGCAGATACTCGCCTCGCTTGTCGGGCATCTCTTTGAGCGTCTGACCGGCGAGGAGCGCGCCGCCCAGCGCAAGCGGGTCGAGGCCGGCCGCGACGCCATGGCTCGCTAGACTGTCAGGATTACACGGGTGTTAGTCTTGCTATACGAGCGTTTCCAGATGCGCACGCAGGCGCTCAGCATCGATATCGAGCGTTGTCTCGGCATTGACCTGGGCCAAACGATAACCGACAAAGTAGGGCGAAACCACCCAACGCGGCAGCGCCTTGGCAATGGTCCGACCGCCCAGGTGATAGAAGAACAGGTTGTACGACTCTGCGCGACCACCGTGGTGCTCGTTCAGGATATAGCGCAGAGCTACCTGGATCGCATCGGCGAAGAAATCCGCCTCGGCTTGGTCTCTTGTGTCATCGCTGGCGGCGATTCCCTGCGGGGCTGAAACGTTGATCTCAAAGAACCCCATGATCGGTTCAGTTGAGATGTTGACCGCGATTCTCCCCTGTTGCCAGACATTGATGCCTTCGAAATTGGCGGAAGTCAGCGAAGCATAACCGTCCTCCTGCTCCAGACCCACAATCTGCATGTGCGGATGAACGAGACTACCGCCCGAGAGCGGACCCTTGTTCTTGTACATCAGCACGCTTCGATACTGCCGTGAATCGATCATCTGCTGCCAGCAACCCAGGGCAAACCTCATCACATGGTGGAGTTCATCCGGCTCATAGGTCACCAGGTCGGCATTGTGATCGGCCGATTCAATCAACACGGTTTGACGGGTGGCGCGCAAGGTCTTGAACTTGTTATCGAGCCAAATGCAATCGCCATCACGGCGAATGATGTCGGTGAGCCCTTCTGCATCGCAAAAGGGGCACGCGGTGCCGGGACGACGATTGTCGTCGGGCTTACCATTCGCCTGCTGAACGTCAAATACCAGCGCCACGAATTACACCTCCAGCGGCACGATCTTGGTGCCATGGAGCTCGGAGACGCCCAATGCCACCGCCACGGTATCGCGGTTGGCCGTAGAAATGCCGCCGCCGGGAAGAATGGTCAGGCGGTCGCCCGCATACTCGATAAGACGCGACAGGTGCTCCAGGTTGTCATCGATCGGCGTTCCGGCAGCACCACCATGCGTCAGGATGCGCGTGATGCCGCAGTCGGCGAGTGTGTCGACGGCATCGATCTGAGCCTCGAGCGAGAGCTGATCAAAGGCCATGTGGAAGGTGATGTCGATGGGCTCACGCTTGCACTCCTCGGTCGCGCAGCCCGTAGCTATAACGAGGGCGCCGAGGGTGAGTTCGTCGAGCGCCCATCCGCCAGCGCAGGGTTTGCAGCAGCCAAAGACCAAGCCGTCGACGCCCGCACTCACGGCAAGGCCCAAATCCACCTCCATCATGCGCAGCTCGTCCTGGTTGTAGTGAAAGTCGCCGCCACGCGGACGGATCATGCACATCACTCGCGCGTCATGCTCGTGAGCATAGCTGACCGTAGCGCTGATAACGCCAGCCGAGGGCGTAGTACCACCGACGGCAAGGTTGTCACAAAGTTCGATACGCCTTGCACCGGCATCGATAGCCGCCGGCACTCGCTCAAAGTTCTCGGCACAAAACTCGTACAGCATAGATAGACCCCCAGATGACAAACGTTTTCCGATGGGCATTGTCGCACGCCCCCATGAAGTTGCGGTGGAATAGGGACTGTTTTGGCCTCTGAGGTTCCCATTTAGTCCCTATTCCACCGCAACTTAAAGGGGGTAGTCGTTGGCATCTGCCACAACGCCGATGTTTTGGCAACGACAGCGAAAGCCCGCCAGAGCGAGCAAGGTGCCTTGAAACGAGGCGGCATTGACCTTCTGGTCATGCCGCCGAAGTTGAAAGGCAGATTGCCGCTCTGGCGGGCTTGCAGCGTCGGCTGGTTACGGCGTTTGGAAAAACGCCGTAACTATCTAACCGCCCAGGTAGGCTTTACGCACGTTGTCGTCGTGGAGCAGTTCTTGGCCGGTGCCGGTCATGGTGATCTTGCCGGTCTCGAGTACATAGCCGCGTGTAGCGATGGAAAGTGCCATCTGCGCGTTCTGCTCGACCAGAAGCACCGTGGTGCCGGCCTTGTGCAGGTCCTCGACAATCTGGAAGATCTGCTCAATCAGAATCGGCGCCAGACCCATGGAAGGCTCGTCGAGCATGAGCAGTTTGGGGTTACTCATAAGAGCGCGCCCCATAACAAGCATCTGCTGCTCGCCGCCCGAAAGGGTGCCGGCGACCTGGCGACGGCGTTCCTTCAGGCGCGGGAACTGCTCGTAGACGCGCTCCAGGCCCGGAGCAACCGTGGACTTGGGCTGCGTGTAGGCGCCCATCTCCAGGTTCTCCTCGACCGTCATCTGCAAAAAGGCGCGACGGCCCTCGGGGACCTGAGCCAGGCCCTTGCCCACCAGCTTGTCGGCAGGCGTATGGGTAATGTCCTCGCCCATAAACTTGATGGAACCGGTCTTGGAACGTAGCAGGCCCGAAACGGTTTTAAGCGTCGTGGACTTACCGGCACCGTTCGCACCAATCAAGGCCACGATCTCACCCTCGTTGACGTTAAAGGAGATGTCCTTGATGGCGTGGATGGCGCCGTACCAGACGTTGATGTTGTAGACGGAAAGCATCGGCTCTGCCATTTAGTTCTCCCCCTTGTCCTGCTTGCCCAGATATGCCTCGATAACAGCGTCGTTGTTCTGGATTTCCTCTGCCGTGCCCTTGGCGATGACCTTGCCAAAGTTAAGTACGCAGATACCCTCGCAGATGTTCATAACGAGCGACATATCATGCTCGATAAGCATGATGGCGATGCCGAAGGTGTCGCGAATCTTGACGATGTTCTCCATAAGCTCCGCGGTCTCGGACGGGTTCATGCCAGCGGCAGGCTCGTCGAGCAGCAGTAGCTTGGGGTTGGTGGCAAGCGCGCGGACGATCTCCAGACGACGCTGAGCGCCGTAAGGCAGCGATCCGGCCTGCTCGTTTGCCAGGTGCTCCATGTCAAAAATGGACAGCAGCTCCATGGCGCGCTCGTGGGCGGCCTTCTCGTGCTTCCAGTACGTCGGCAGACGCAGCACGCCCTCAAAGCCGGAGTAGCGCTCCTGGTTGTGCAGGCCGACCTTTACGTTATCCTCAACCGTCATGGTGTTGAACAGGCGAATGTTCTGGAACGTACGGGCAATACCCATGCGGTTGACCTGATAGACCGACTTGCCCGAGGTGTCCTCGCCGTCGAGCAGGATGGTGCCGTGCGTGGGCTGGTACACCTTGGTGAGCAGGTTGAAGACCGTGGTCTTGCCGGCACCGTTGGGACCGATCAGACCGGCAATCTCGGTCTTACCGATAGTTAGGCTAAAGTCGTCTACTGCCTTAAGGCCGCCAAACTCAATGCCCAAGTGGATGCACTCGAGCGCCGGGCGCTCGCCCAGGTCGCGGTCGGGAACGATGGCGCCAGAAGGATACGGGACCATCTTGCCCTTGTTGAACTCAAACTTACTGGGCATCGGCTGCCACCTCCTTCTTGGAAGCAAAGCGGTCCTTAATGCGTGCGAAGAATGCCTTGAGCTGTGGGTTGTTCGTAAAGACCATGACCAGGATCAACACGATGGCGTAGATGAGCATGCGGTAGTCCGAGAACTGACGGAGCAACTCGGGGAGCACCGTGAGCAGCGCCGCGGCGATAACGGAGCCGCGCATGTTGCCCAGGCCGCCCAGGACCACGAACACCAGAATGAGGATGGACGTATTGAAGTCGAACTTAGTGGCAGAAAGCTGCGAGAAATTACCGCCGAACAGGGCTCCGGCAGCACCGGCGAGGGCAGCGGAAACCACGAAGGCGATCATGCGGTACTGGGTGACGGAGATGCCCACAGACTCGGCAGCGATCTTGTTGTCGCGCACGGCAATAATGGCACGACCGGTACGGCTGCGAACCAGGTTGAGTACAATCACGAGCGCGACCATAACCAGGATGGCGCCGGCAAGGAAGGTCGAATAGGTCGACACGCCCGATGCGCCCTGCGCGCCCTTGATGATGGCGGTGCCGTCCTCGAGCAGGTGCAGGTCGTTAATCGTAGAGTTGCCCGTGATGTTAAAGATCACGTGCAGGCCGCGGGAGTCGACGCCCACAATGAGGCAGGTGACGATCTCTTTGATAATCTCGCCAAAAGCCAAGGTCACGATGGCCAGATAGTCGCCGCTCAGGCGCAGGACCGGGATACCGATCAAGAAGCCCAAGATGGCAGCGGCGATAGCGCCGACCACGACGCTGATGATAAGGCGCACCGGATCGGACGGAACGGCGCTCTCAAGGGCGACCGCGGTGACGATGCCCGTGTAGGCACCGACGCTCATAAAGCCCGCGTGGCCCAGCGACAGGTCGCCTGCGATGCCGACGACGAGGTTAAGGGAGATGGCCATGACGATATAGGCCGTGATGGGAACCAGCTGACCGGCAATCATACGCGGGATCATGTGGTTAGACTGCATAAAGAACACGATGGCGAACGCCACAAGGCACATGGCATACGTAACAAAGTCGTGACGCGTCTGTTTGTCTTTAAGAAACTTCATAACGCTCACCTACACCTTCTCGGGGACGTACTTGCCCAAGAGGCCGGCAGGCTTGACGAGCAGGACGATGATCAAAACACCAAAGACGATGGAGTTGGCAAGGCTCGTGGAAATGTAGGCCTGCGCCATCGCCTCGATGATGCCGATGAGAATGCCACCGACAAAGGCACCGGGGATGGAGCCGATGCCGCCGAAAACAGCGGCATCGAAGGCCTTGATGCCAGGCATGGCGCCCGTGGTGGGCTGCAGGACCGGCGAGTAGGAGCACAGGAGAACACCGGCGATGGCGGCAAGGGCGGAGCCGATGGCAAACGTCATCGAAATAGTGCGGTTGACGTTGATGCCCATGAGCTGAGCGGCAGCCTTGTCCTCGGACACGGCGCGCATGGCTTTGCCCATCTTGGTCTTACCTGTAAAGAACATCAGGCCGGCCATGATAACCAGGCAGGCGACGATGGTGACGAGCGAGACGGCGCTTACGTTGAACTTGGCCAAGAACTCCGGCACCTGGAAGGTGACGAGCGAAGTGAAGTTCTTGGGCGTGGCGCCCCACAGAAGCTGCGCGGCGTTCTGCAGGAAGTAAGACACGCCGATGGCCGTGATCAGAACGGCCAGCGGGCCTGCTTGGCGCAGCGGCTTGTATGCCAGGCCCTCGATAAGAACACCGAGAACGGTACAGACCACACAAGAGAGAATTACAGATGCCCAGCCCGGGAGGCCGAGATACGACGTGGCACAGAACGAGACATAGGCACCGACCATGATGACGTCGCCGTGAGCGAAGTTCAGCATCTTGGCGATACCGTAGACCATGGTGTAGCCCAACGCGATGATGGCGTAGACGCTGCCCATGGACAGGCCGTTGACCAGGTATTGGATAAAGACCGTCATGTTCCACATCCCCCTTTCGAATAGGTTTCCAGTTGATGTATGAAACAGGGACGTTACACTGTCCCTAGATACCAAGCAAGCAGGGAAGGCCAAAACCTCCCCTGCTTGGGATCAAAACCGCTCTATGTAAGGCGGCCAATTAGGCCTGTACGTACTTGCCGTCGGTGATGACGTACGCCGTGGGCTCCTTCTGGACCTGGCCCTTATCGTTCCAGGTGAGCTTGCCGGTCAGACCATCAACGGTAATCTTGAGCATAGCCTTGGACAGCTTCTCGGCGACCTCGGTCGGGTCGGCGTCGACACCAAGACCGGCCTCCTTGACGGCCTCGGCCACCGCGTGCACGCCGTCGTAGGCGTCGGCGGCAAACTGGTCGGGGGTATCGCCGTACTTATCCTTGTAGGCGTTGACGAAGTCGGCGTTCTTCTCGTCGTCGGCAGAGAACGGGGTCATGAGCAGCAGACCCTCAGCAAGAGAGGTATCGAAGCCCTCAACGCCCAGGATGCCGTCCATACCGTCGCAGCCCATCATCTTGACGTCGTAGCCCATGTCCTTGGCGTTCTTGAGCAGGACGGACGCCGGCGTATAGTAGATCGGCGCAAAGATCATGGTGGCGCCGGCCTGCTTGGCCTTGGTCAGCTGGTTGGTAAAGCTCGTGGCGGAGTCGTCCTTAAAGGTCTCCTCGTCAACAATCTCGAGCTTGGACTCAGCGGCCTGGGCTTTAAAGGAATCTGCGATGCCCGAAGAATAGGCGTCGCCGGAGTTATAGAACAGCACGAACTTCTCGTCCGCATACTTCTGCGCCAGGAACTTGGCAGCGTTGACACCCTGGTTGGGGTCGGTGAAGCAAACCCGGAAGACGCAATCCTTGCCGTCGGTGACGTCCTCGGAGGACGCGGACGGGGTGATCATGAACGTCTTGGGGTCGTTACCACACTCTGCGGCAACGGCAACCGACGCACCCGTGGTGGTCGGACCGACGAGGGCCTGCATGCCCCAGTCGAGCAGGGTGTTGAAGGCGTTGACGGCCTTCTCGCCATCGGCCTGGTCATCCTCGGCCTTGCTGGCAAGCGGCAGCTCCTTGGTCGAGAAATCCTTGCAGCCAAGCTCGACACCCTGGGTAACGGACTTGCCGTAGGACGCGTTGGCGCCGGTCAGCGGGCCGATGGTGCCGATCTTAAACGAAGCGTCGCCCGAAGCGGAACCGCTGTCGCCGCCGTTGGAGGAGCAACCGGCTAGAATGGACATCGCCCCCAGACCTGCTGCGCTCGCGATAACGCTCCTGCGATTCATAACAGGGTTCAATGACTTACCGGTGAGGCTCGACATGCGGCTCTCCTCTCAAATCTCGTCGGGTTTCGGTTACCCGACAGGCCATCCTTCGCCGTGTTCGGCGTTCGCAAAATACTAGACGCTTTAGTTAAGGAAAGTGGCGATTATTTCAATTTTTCTTTGGATTTGTTGATTTATCCATAATTCTGCGTATTTCTATTACTTTATACAGTATTGCCACTTTATTATGTAAAAGTAATGTTTCCGTTCTGTTACAAGCATACCTGCCTTAAATAAAACAGCCTCACCGGTCGTGCTTTATGCGCACTTAGGAAGCGATGTACTTGCCGTCCTGGATCACATAGGCTGTCCATGCCGTCGACACCCATTAGTGTCATGTCGTAGCTCATGTCCTTGGCGTTCTTGAGCAAAACGGACGCTGGGGTGTAATAGATCGGGGCAAAAATAAGCGTGGCTCCGACAAGGAAACTCCTGCGGTTAAGTACGTTGTTGATGCTAAACATGGTGTCCCCCTTTTCGCTGGCCGCGGTGCGGCCGTCTTGCGGTACAGGGCAAACCTTATGGTGCAAACGTTGACAGTTTGTTGCGGAAGTTCGTTTGTAGCGAGCATGTTTCCAATGTTTCCGCAGCGTTTCGGGGGTGCCGTTTTGTGCGACTCCTGTTGCCTGGCGAGCACGCGCCCTCGGTTCACGCTAGAATGCACTCAACCTTTAAGCGGTTAATCCATCCATAAGATGCACGAAGGAGCTATCTATGAGCGAACCCCTGCGCACCGTGAACGTCGGCCTCATCGGTCTGGGAACCGTCGGCGGCGGCGTGGCCCGCCTGATCAAGAGCCACCACGATGAGTACCTGGCAGCCTACGGCATCGACCTTAAGCTGACCCGCGCCTGCGCGCTTGCTTGGGAGCAAGCCGAGGCAGCCGGTATTGAGCGCGAGGCCTTTACGAGTGACTGGCATGACGTCGTCACCGACCCCGCCGTCGATATCGTCGTCGAGCTGATCGGCGGCGAGCATCCCGCAACCGAGATCTTCACCACTGCCTTTGAGCACGGCAAGCACGTCGTCTCTGCCAACAAGGCCCTGCTGGGCCGTCATGTCGAGACGCTCGCCGAGAAGGCGCGCGCGTGCGGCGTGCAGATTAAGTGCGAGGCCAGCTGTGGCGGTGGCATCCCCATCGTGAGCACGCTCGAGCACGACCTGGTGGGCAACAAGATCCTGACCATCGCCGGCATTCTCAACGGTACCACCAACTATATCCTGTCGCGCATGGACGCCGAGGGCGCCGATTACGCCGATGTGCTTGCCGACGCGCAGGCCAAGGGCTATGCCGAGGCCGACCCGTCCGCCGACGTCGACGGCTTCGACGCCGCCAGCAAGACGGCAATCCTCGCTTCCATCGGCTTTGGCACCCGCGTGACCACCGACGATGTCTACCAGCAGGGTATCCGTACCATCGGCGCCGAGGACATCGCCCAGGCCCGCGAGCTCGGCTACACCATCAAGCTGCTGGGCATCGCACGCAACACCGACGCCGGCGTCGACGTCCGCGTGCATCCCACGCTCATCCCGGCAGACCATATGCTCGCCAAGGTCAACGGCGCCATGAACGCCGTCTACGTGGTGGGTGACGCCGTGGGCGAAACCATGTTCTACGGTGCCGGCGCAGGCTCCTTCCCCACCGCGAGCGCCGTCGTGGGCGATATCCTGTCGCTCTCCGAGCAGATCAGCCGCGGCGTGGCTCCGCTGCCCGAGATTGAGCCCTATGGTCACAACCTCGCCTTTAAGCCCATGGACGAGCTCCAGACTAAGTACTATGTGCGCCTGAAGGTCGCCGACCGCGTGGGTGCCCTGTCCGAGACGGTCGACATCTTTGCCAAGCACAACATCTCGATCTCGCTCATCAACCAGGTCGAGGACGGCAAGTCGGGCGCCAGCGATACTTGCTCGGTCATCTTCCTGACGCACCGCGCGCTCGAGAAGGACGTCCAGGCTGCCACCGCCGAGCTTGCCAGCGTCGACTGCGTAGCCGAGGTCGCCAACGTCCTGCGCATCGAGGACGTTGAGGCTTGGACCGAAGGCGTCATGGCGAACTAGCTCAACGCTCGCCTAGCAATACACGCTTTGAGGGCTCCCGTCCGATGCGGGACGGGAGCCCTTTTGTCTCCTGCCCTAAGCACAACGGCAGAGCACATTTGCGCGAGCCGCTCATCGGTAACGCGGGCTACCGTTCACCGATATGCAAACACGGCCGATTCCAGTTACGGCTACGCTGTGCTGCGAATGTCCGCCCGCGATGAGAGGAAATACCATGTTGCTCGAGGGCAAGAAAGCAATCATCACCGGAGGCACGCGCGGTATCGGCTATGCCATCGCCTGCCGTTTTATCGAGGAAGGCGCCGCCGTCACCGTCTTTGGCTCGCGTCAGGAGACCGCCGATGCGGCCGTTGAGAAGCTGACAGCCGCCTATCCCGACGCCAAGGTCTGGGGCCGCTCCTGCGACCTCACCTCACTCGAAGCCGTGACCGAGGCCTTTACCCAGGCTGCAGCCGACATGGGCGGCTTGGACACGGTCGTCAACAATGCCGGTATCTCCCAGCGTTCACCCCTCTTGGACTACACGGCCGAGGAGTTCGCAAAGGTCATGGACCTTAACGTCGTCGCCGTCTTTAATGGCCACCAAGCTGCCGCCAAGATCATGACCGAGGCCGGCCACGGCGGCACCATCACCACCACGAGCTCGATGGTTGCCAAGTACGGCCAGCCCTCTGGCGTCGGCTATCCAACGTCCAAGTTTGCCGTCAACGGCATGGTCCAGTCGCTCTCGCGCGAGCTCGCCCCCATGGGCATTCGCGTCAATGCCGTAGCACCCGGTGTAACCAAAACCGACATGGTCGCCAACCTGCCTGAAGAGGTTATTAAGCCCATCGTCGCCACCATTCCGCTGGGTCGCATGGGCGAGCCCGAGGATGTCGCCAACGCCTTTGTTTTCCTGGCGAGCGACATGTCCTCCTACGTCACGGGCGCCGTGCTCCCCGTCGACGGAGCCGCCCGCTCTTAAGGGACCACAAGCCTCAGCTCCCAGCCTCAACATAGTCCAACAAAGAAGGCGCGCCGTCTGCATCAACTGCAGGCAGCGCGCCTTCTTCTGTTTGAAAGGGAAGCTGTGTCCCGGAATTCCGACTCAGACCGGGACGCAGCTTCCCTCAGGGCCATGTTTCGGAAAGAGCGCCCCGTTTTGAACGCCGATTCTGGGATACCGTTTCCGCAACGGATCTCTCGCGGAAACTGCATCCCACTCTGAGCGCCCATTCCGGGACACAGTTTCCCAACGGCCCCCGTTTCGGAAACCACATCCCGTTCCGAGCCTTCAAAGCGGGACGCGGCTTCCCCGAGAGAGTATCGACTACTTGCCGTCGTCGTCCTCGGCTTCTTCTCTTGCATAGAGCTCCAACATGCGGCGGCGGTATTCGCGCACGGCGAGCTTGGCGCGCTCCAGGCGGCGACGCTCGCGCGGGGTCAGCTCGGACGGGTCGACCTCATCACCATAGGTCTTATCGGCAAGAAGATGCGCCGCGTCCACGATGCGGGCATCGATGTGGCCGCTCGCCGCCTCGGCGGAAAGACGCTCGGCAATCGTATCGAGCGTAGGCAAGCCCTCGAATACGCGACCATGGCCATGCGAAGTCAGCAGCTCGTGCTCACGTGCGAGCAGGCTCGCCAAATCGTGATGGGCGCGCAGGATGTCGAGCGCATCGGATGGATGCTCGGCAACTTCTGCCACGGCGGCGACCGGCGCGGCGTCGACCACGCGGTAGAAGAGCTGCGCGAGCAACGGCATCAAGAACACCGTGATGGCACCGGCAGCGACCATGACCGACGCAATATCTTGCGACAGCGCGCCCGCGTTGACGGCAACGCTTGTCACGGCAACGATGATCGGCAGGGCCGTGGTGCAGTACAGGGCCACGGTAATGCGACCATACGCCGACACATCGCGCGTCGCAGGACAAATGCTCATAGAAATAAGAATGGGCACGGCACGAATAATCAACAACGCCACGATAAAGCCCACGAGCAGACCCGGGCGCGACGCCACGGCCGTCAGATCGATCTTTGCGCCCGATACGGTAAAGAATACCGGAATCAAAAAGCCGTAGGCCAGGCCATCGAGCTTGGTCTCGAGCGTATGGTTGCCCTCGGGGATGATATAGCGCAAGACAAAGCCGGCGGCAAAAGAACCCAACACGATGTCGAGATCAAAGACGGCCGAGAACGCCACGAGTGTGACCAGGATGAGCACCGTCAGGCGCACGAAGGTCTGCGACGTGGTATCGGCGCGTTCCTCGACAAACGCAAAGAAGCGGCTGCCGACGCGCTTGGAGCGGCTTGGGACCACAGCCAGCAACACGCAAACCACCGCAAACAAGCCAAGGATTACGAGCGTTTGGATGCCAGTGCGGGCAGACAGCAGCACCGACATGGCGAGCACGGGGCCGAGCTCACCCCAGGTGCCATACGCGAGAATCGAGTCGCCCACACGCGTGCCAGTGAGCGAGCGCTCACGCATGATGGGCACGAGCGTGCCGAGCGCCGTCGAAGTGAGGGCAAGCGTCACGGCGATACCGTCGAAATGACTGACTGAGAACCACGGGGTAAAGCGCACGGCAAGCCAGGCGATACCAAACGTGACGACCCACGTCGCCAAGCCGTAGCGCCCCTCGACGCCCGTGATGCTCTTGGGGTCGATCTCAAAGCCGGCAAGCAGGAACAAGAAGGCCAGGCCCAGCTCGGACACAAGCGAGACCTCAGCATCTACATGGATGACGCCGAGCATATGGGGTCCCAGCACCGCGCCGAGCACGAGCAAAAAGACCGTCTCGGGATCGGGTTTTCCGGGAATCGCCGAGGCGATAAAAGGACTCGCAAAGGCCACGAGTGCGATGATGGCGAGCGAAACGAATGCCATGTGATGCCTTTCTCTTGTTTGCGCTTCACTGTAGCACCCTCGCCGTCCTCAACGCGCCGCGAGCTGTCGTATCATAGTGAGGTTTACAAACATGTGGCTCAAGGCGACCGCAGGGCAGACCCCGCAAACCGACCGCTGCCGCATACCGTACCGTACGCCCAACCGATCAGGAAGGCAGGAACCAATGGTCTCTCGTATCTACGTGGAGAAGAAACCCGGGTTCGACGTCGAGGCTCAGCAGCTCAAGGGCGAGCTGACCGAAATTCTCGGCATCAAGGGCATCGAGGCCCTGAGGATCATCAACCGCTACGACGTCGAGGGCATCGACGAGGAGCTTTTCCGCTCCTGCGTGCCGACCGTCTTTAGCGAGCCCCAGGTCGATGTGACCTACGACGAGCTCCCCGCAAGCGATGGCGCCGTCTTTGCCGTCGAATTCCTGCCTGGCCAGTTTGACCAGCGCGCCGACTCCGCCAGCGAATGCGTGCAGCTCATCAGCCAGGGCGAGCGCCCCGCCGTGCGCTCCGCCAAGGTCTATATCATCTCGGGCGCTCTGGACGAAGCCGCCATCGAGGCCATCAAGCACTACGTGGTGAACCCCGTCGAGGCGCGCATCGCCTCGCTCGACCTGCCCGAGACGCTGTACATGGAGACCCCCGAGCCCCAGCCCGTCGAGGTGCTCGACGGCTTCCGCGAACTCGACGAGGCCGGCCTTGCCGCCTTTATCGCCGATCGCGGCCTTGCCATGGACGAGGCAGACATCGCCTTCTGCCAGCAGTACTTCCGCGATGAGGACCGCGACCCCACCATCACCGAGATCCGCGTGATCGACACCTACTGGTCCGACCACTGCCGCCACACCACCTTCGGCACGGTCCTGGACTACGTGACGATCGACGACGCCGTGGTGCAGCAAGCCTTCGACCGCTACATGGAGATGCGCCACGAACTCGGCCGCGACGCCAAGCCCGTCTGCCTCATGGACATGGGCACCATCGGCGCCAAGTACCTTAAGAAGACCGGCGTCATGACCGATGTCGACGAGTCCGAGGAGATCAACGCCTGCACCGTCAAGGTGAAGGTCGATGTCGATGGCGAGGACCAGGACTGGCTGTTCCTCTTTAAGAACGAGACCCACAACCACCCGACCGAGATCGAGCCCTTCGGCGGTGCCGCCACCTGCGTGGGCGGCGCCATCCGCGACCCGCTCTCGGGCCGCAGCTATGTGTACCAGGCCATGCGCGTCACCGGCGCCGGCGACCCCACCGTCCCGGTTTCCGAGACGCTCGAGGGCAAGCTGCCGCAGCGCAAGCTCGTGACCACTGCCGCCGCCGGCTACTCCAGCTACGGCAACCAGATCGGCCTTGCCACCGGTCAGGTCAACGAACTCTATCACCCCGGTTACGTGGCCAAGCGCATGGAGGTTGGCGCCGTCGTGGGCGCTACCCCGGCAAACCACGTTCGTCGCGAGTGCCCTGCCCCCACCGACAAGATCATCCTGCTGGGCGGCCGCACCGGCCGCGATGGCATCGGTGGCGCCACCGGCTCCTCCAAGACCCAGAACACCGAGTCCATCGAGACCTCGGGTGCTGAGGTCCAGAAGGGCAACGCCCCTGTCGAGCGCAAGCTGCAGCGCCTGTTCCGCCGCGGCGACGCCTGCCGTCTGATCAAGCGCTGCAACGACTTTGGCGCCGGCGGCGTCTCGGTCGCCGTGGGCGAGCTTGCCGACGGCCTGTATGTCGACCTTGATACCGTGACCAAGAAGTACGACGGCCTGGACGGCACCGAGCTCGCTATCTCTGAGTCCCAGGAGCGCATGGCCTGTGCCGTCGCCGACGGTGACGTCGAGGAGTTCATGGGCTACGCCGCTGAGGAGAACCTCGAGGCGACCGTTATCGCCGAGGTTACCGCCGAGCCGCGCATGCGCATGGCCTGGAACGGCGTCGCCATCGTCGACCTGTCCCGCGAGTTCCTCAACTCCAACGGCGCACCCAAGCACCAGGTCGCCCACGTGTGCGCCCGTAGCGTGTGGCAGCCAAGCTGGGCCGGCACCACGCTCGCCGAGCGCATGACCTCGCTTGTCACCGACCTCAACGTCGCTTCCAACAAGGGCCTTTCCGAGCGCTTCGACTCCACCATCGGCGCCGCGACCGTGCTCATGCCCTTTGGCGGCAAGACGCAGCTCACCCCCAGCTCGGCCATGGTCGCCAAGTTCCCCGTGGACGGCGAGACCACCACGGCGAGTGCCATGGCATGGGGCTTCAACCCCTATCTGATGGAGGCCGACCAGTTTGCGGGCGCCTACCTGTCCGTGGTCGAGTCCATCGCCAAGCTCGTTGCCGCCGGCTTTGAGCACAAGCGCGCCTACCTCTCCTTCCAGGAGTACTTCGAGCGCCTGCGCACCGAGGCAGAGCGCTGGGGCAAGCCCATGGCCGCCGTCCTGGGTGCCCTTATGGCCCAGGTCGACCTGGGTGCCGGCACCATCGGTGGCAAGGATTCCATGAGCGGCTCGTTTGAGGACGAGGCCGGCGAGCTCAACGTTCCGCCGACCCTGATCAGCTTCGCCGTCGCCGTGGGCAAGGCCGCCCGCGCCGTCTCGCCCGAGTTCAAGGGCCTCACGCACCGCGTCGTCCGCATCGCCCCCGCCATCTATGGCGAGGACTACCGCCCCGATGCTCAGCAGCTGCTCGCCGCGTTTGACGCCGTCGAGGCGCTCACTGCTACCGGCAACGCCCTGGCCATCTCCACGCCCGGCTACGGCTGCGGCGCCGAGAGCCTCTTTAAGATGTGCGTCGGTAACCAGATCGGTATCGAGCTTGCCGAGGATGTAGACGTGGAGAGCCTCTTCACCCCGCTCTACGGCAGCTTTATCGTCGAGCTCGCCGAGGATGCCGAGCTGCCCGAGGTCGCCGACGGCGTTGTCGTCGAGCCCCTGGGCACCACCGTCGAGGGCTATGTCATCGACACCGGTTCCGAAGTCATCGAGCTCTCCGAGCTCCAGGAGGCCTGGGAGAGCGGCATCGAGGGCGTCTTTGCCTACCGCAGCGCCGGCGAGACCGCCGAGGTCGAGACCATCGACTTCCGCGCCAAGGACATCCACGTGTACGGCGGCGCCAAGATCGCCCGCCCGCGCGTGGTTATCCCCGTGTTCCCCGGAAACAACTGCGAGTACGATAGCGCCCGCGCCTTCCGTGCCGCCGGCGCCGAGGCCGACACCTTCGTGATCAACAACCTCACGCCCGAGGCCGTCGCCGAGAGCACCCACGAGCTTGCCCGCCGCATCCGCGCAAGCCAGATCGTCATGATCCCCGGCGGCTTCTCGGGCGGCGACGAGCCCGACGGCTCCGCCAAGTTCATCACGGCGTTCTTCCGCGCTCCCGAGGTCACCGAGGCAGTCCGCGACCTGCTCAAGGCCCGCGATGGCCTGATGCTGGGCATCTGCAACGGCTTCCAGGCCCTGATCAAGCTCGGCCTGGTGCCCTACGGCGACATCGTCGACGCCACGCCCGATGCGCCCACGTTGACGTTCAACACCATCGGTCGCCACCAGAGCCGTCTGGTGCGCACCCGCATCTCGTCCAACTTGTCCCCGTGGCTGTCGCAGTGCAGCCTGGACGACCCCTACACCGTCGCCATCAGCCACGGCGAGGGCCGCTTTGTCGCCAATGACGATGTGCTCGCCCAGCTGATCGCCAACGGCCAGGTCGCCACGCAGTACGTGGGCGAGGACGGCAAGCCCAGCATGGATCTCTCCGTCAACCCCAACGGCTCCGCACTCGCCATCGAGGGCATCACGAGCCCCGACGGTCGCGTCCTGGGCAAGATGGGCCATGCCGAGCGTCGCGGCGACAACCTGTACCGCAACGTGCCCGAGCATGTCCCCGGCGATAAGTTCATGCCGATCTTTGAAAGCGGCGTGGCCTACTTCGCTTAAACCTTTCCCATCGGGTACAATCCCTTCGGGTAACAACACCCGCCACCGACACATCCGGTGGCGGGTTCTTTTTTGCTTCGCGCATGCAGGAAGGACATCATGGAAAGCCGCAAGCCGTATCTCGCCACCCTGCCCGGACTTATCCTGGGCTGTCTTGTTTGCTGTGCACTCTGGGGATCGGCCTTTCCCTGCATCAAGATCGGCTACGCACTCTTTGGTATCCCGGCGCACGATAGCGCCTCGCAGCTGCTCTTTGCGGGCTTGCGCTTCACGCTTGCCGGCGCCCTGGTTATCGTTGGGATGAGTGCGGCCCAACGCCGCCCCCTCATTCCGCAGGCTCGCGACATCAAGCCCATCTTTGTCTTGTCGCTCTTCCAGACTATCGGGCAGTACTTCTTTTTCTATCTGGGCCTCTCGCGCGCCAGCGCCATGTCGAGCTCCATCATCGAGGCCAGCGCCAACTTCCTCGCAATCCTCTTTGCCGCCCTGGCATTTCACACCGAGAAGCTCAATACGGCCAAGGTGCTTGGCTGTGCGCTGGGCTTTGCCGGCGTCGCGCTCGTCAACCTCTCGGGCGCAGATGGCACCTTTGGCTTCAGGCTCGATGGCGAGGGCTTTATCCTAGCCTCCACTGTCGCGGGTGCTCTTTCGACCTGCCTGATCGGCATCTTCTCGCGCAAGCACGACGGCGTCTTGCTTGCCGGGTGGCAGTTCTTGGTCGGCGGCCTGGTCCTCACCGCCATCGGCTTTTTGATGGGTGGCACGCTCTCCCCCACGACAATTGCCCCCGCCATCGCGCTCATCATCTACATGGCGCTTATCTCCGCGGTCGCCTACTCGCTGTGGTCGCGCCTGCTTGCCGTCAACCCCGTCAGCCGCGTCTCGGTCTTTGGGTTTATGAACCCGGTCTTTGGCGTACTGCTGAGCGCGCTGCTGCTCGGCGAGGGCGCTGGCACGAGCCCCATTACCGTCATCGTTGCCCTGCTGTTGGTCTGCGGCGGCATAATCATCGTCAACAAACCCAGAAAAGCCTAGCGAGCTCACCTTTTTAGAGAGAGCCTTCACACACTTTAGCTTAATGGAATGCACTGGCTCTCGTTGATTTCGTACCGAGCCGCGGCGGCAGACGCTCGTCTTGCCGCACCGCGCCTGGGCGTTATGGCCGGTGGCCCCCGCAAACGCAAAAAGGGCGCACGACCATCGCAACGGTCGTGCGCCTTTTTTCTAGCGTATCTGGGCGCCGGCTTTCTTTTTCTCGGCCTTGACGCGGTAGAGTTCCGCGTCGGCAGCGCGAAGCAAGTCTTGCCAGGTATCGACGCCATCACCAAACCGTGCGTAGCCGATGGACATCCGCAACAGATACGGAACCTCGGCGCGCGCGAGCTCGTCGTTAATCGCCGAACACAGATCTATGATGTCCTGTTCCGCTGCTGCCTTTTGGAGCACCACGAACTCATCGCCACCATAACGTGCAATAAAGCCACCAGACGCCGAGCAGACTTCTTTGAGCGCAGCGGATATGACCTGAAGAGCGTGGTCGCCCTCCACATGCCCATAGCGATCGTTAATCTGCTTAAAGCCGTCAGCGTCCATCATAAGCAGATATACATCTTCGGCCTGATCCACATTTGAAAAGAGCGACAGCATATAGGTCTCAAAACGGTTACGGTTGTTGAGTCCAGTCAACGGGTCAGTCGAGATTAGTTGCTCCTGATAGACGATATAGAGCAGCAGGATGCTCAGCGTTATACCGAAGCAAAGGCCCGGTACCGAAAACAAAACCTGGAAGGTACCGCCCACCAGAGCGGGAACCGCAAAAAAGGCGAGGGTGCGATAAATGGCCTTCTTTTGCAAGCTTTCGACTTTTCGAGCCTGAATAAAGGCATGCAAGGACGTATATATGACGTAGCAGTAGCTAACGATAGGCTGAATCATATAAAGCGCTCCGCGACGATATACGCCCTGCGTATCGATATAGAACATAGTGTGCGTCCAGTAGCTGGTAAATGCCAACACGACCACCAAAGCGGTTGGCAACGTTAAAAGTATCACCCTATAGGGCGTGGTCAGAAGCCGTGAGCCCTGCATCGTCTCGGAATAGAAAAACCAAATGAGGCACGCGATGGCGAACAGCGAAAACGAAACCGCGTTGGAAATCCAGTTGGCCGTGATGCCTACAGGAGTGCTCACGCCGTCCGAGAGCGTCCAGATCATATCGAAGAAAATGTAGGCAGCAGACGTGTAGCCCAGCATGCTAAACAAAAGCTGCTGGGTGCTCGAGAACAGGGAGCGACGACTTCGTACGGCAAGTCCGATAAGAATAATCATGCACAGCAGGAATATCTCGATCTTGAGTGCCTTAATCACCAGGTGCCATTCCCTCTATATCCAAGTGGCCAGAATCGCCCGAGTCGCGCCCAGGCGCCAAACGCCCCTTTCTCTGCAGGGGTAAGGGGAATAATAGCAAAGCGCCCGAACATCACTGCAAAACAGTTTCCGTTCGGGCGCTCGGACGGCGCGAACTGCACGCCGGAATCAATTATCGGTAACGGCCGTTACTCGCCGTCGATGTCGGTCGCGACGGCCTCCTCAATAGCCTCGACGCCTTCGACCGACAGATCCTCTTTGCCGTGGCAGAACTTCTTATCGACCCAGCCAGTCAGAATCGGGGCCATGATTGCCGTGATGATGACGGCAGTGGCGATCTGCGCATACGCGGTGGGCGCAAGCTCGGCATAGCGCGGAGCGACCTCGGCGAGGGCGACCGGCGTGGTCATGGCCGTGCCGGCAATGGTGGAGCAGGCAACGGCCGCCTTGCCGTTGCCGCCACACAGGTGCTCGAAGGCAAAGGTAATGGGACCGACGATAAAGAGCGTGATGAGGCCCAGCAGGATGCCCGAAATGCCGCCGGTGATGAAGCTCGAAAGGCTCATGGACGCACCGAGCTGAAAACCGATGACAGCGATCGCGGGATTGGCGCCGGGGACCAGCAGGTTCTTGATAAACGGGAACAGGTTGCCCAGGACCATGCCGATAACAAGCGGCAGGATGGATCCGATGATAGTGCCGACGGGGATGTTGGCGAGACCCGAGACACCGAGGATGATCATCGTGACGGCGGGGCCGGCCGTAAAGAACAGGATACCGACGGCACCCTGCTCGGACTCATCGCCGAACTCGCCCATGATGCCCGTATAGAGCGCCATGTTGCAAAACGTGATGCCGCCGATGATAGACACGGAGCTCAGACCCAGGAAGTTGTCGTTAAAGAAATATGCCACGCCCAGGCCGAGAGCCGCTGCGACGACCAGCTTGGGGATCAGCACGACGATACCGGTCTTGATGGCGCCCGGCGTGGACTTAAAGCTGATGCCGGCGCCCACAAACAGCAGGATCGCGGCGACGATGGTATTGGACCCACCGCGGCAGGCAGCCGTAAAGAAGCCGCCGATCTCAAAAACCTGCGGGCAGAAGGTGTTTAGCAAAAGACCGACGATCATGGGATAGATCATGATGTCGCCCGGGATGCGCGGGACCTTGAATTTCTTTTGCTCGTTGGCGGTTGCTTCCTGTGCCATGAAACCCCCATTTCCGCTGACGGGGTACAAAAGCCCACGTCACGCTTTGCTACAGTAAAGTTTGACCATGGTACCAGAAGAAATAGACCAGCTCGGTGAAAAATTCTACAAGTTGGGATGGAACGAGATTCGGCGCCCGCGACGCCAGCCCTATATAAGGCTCAAGACAATATAGAGTACGATGCCCGAGACGCAGCACCACAGCATCGATTTTGTCTTGATTGCCACCGCCACGACACCGGCAGCCGCAATCCAGGGAATCAAGCCCTGCCACAAGCCGGCGTCGAAAGCGCCAGGGCTTATCAAATCGTTAGCGACCAGTGCCGCAAAGGCAGCGGGCGGAATATAACCCAAGGCCTCGGTAACGCGGGGCGACAGCGTTCTCCCGCGCAAGGCAAACACTGGGGCAATGCGGAAAAATGCGATGGCCGCCCACGACGACAGCCACAGGACCAAAAACTCATTAACGGGCATCGCGAGCATCCCTTCCTTCGGCGAGAGCATCGCACACAAGCGCCGCGGCAACGCCGACGAGCACGCTTGCAGGCACGGCGATATTCGTCCACCCCAAGAACTTGCATACGGCGACGGACACCGCGCCCGAAACCGCCGCGACAACGTTGCCGCGCGACAGCCGCTGCGAAAAGAGCAGGCAGATAAAGAGCGAGGTGCAGACAAAAGCTGCAATGGCGGTGGGAACATCGACAACGGCGCCGACGATGGCGCCCATCGTACACGAAACGCCCCATGTTGCGATGAGGATCACGTTGAGCACAAAGGACTCGCGCGGGCCCCAATCCTCCCCTTCAACCAACTTGGCAAGCGAGATGCCATATGCCTCCTCGGTAAGTGTCGCGGCAACAGCCAGCGTCTGACGCTTCGAGGCACCCGTCAGATGCGGCGCGATCGATGCCGAGTAAAGCGCAAAACGCGAGGAGATGGCGGCAACGCTCGCGATAATCGAAGGCGCCGGTACACCCGCCAGCCAAAGATTGCAGATCATAAACTGGCCGCTGCCCGTCACAAACGTGCTGCTCAGGGCAAAGACCATCCAGGGCTCCATTCCCGTCTGCCCCATGATCATTCCGCACGGCGCGCCTATTGCAACATAGGTAAGCATCACTGGCCAGACGGTTCTAACGATTTTGAGCACCATACGCTTCTCATCCTGACAAGGTCTCCGAACCGCATGTAGCGACACGGCAGAATCATCATCCGACAGCAACCGAGTTCACCTACAATTGCCACCGGATCGAAAGACACAACTTTTTAGGAAGTCATTATGACAGCTATCGATCGAGACCGGGCGCGCGCGGCCTTCAAAAGCTACACCGATGCCTACGACGCCACCAACCCACGCATCGCGCTCAAAATCGAGCATACGTACCACGTGGCCGAGGCATGCGATGCCGTAGCGCGCGAGCAGGGCTGGTCGTCAGAAGATATTGACCTGGCATGGCTTTGCGGCCTGCTACACGATATGGGCCGCTTCGAGCAGCTGCGACGCTGGGACACCTTTAAGGACGCCGAGAGCATGAGCCATGCGGCGCTGGGCATCGAGGTCCTCTTTGGCGAGAATCCCGCCGATGCACCCGCCGTAACGAGCATCCGCGACTTTATCGATGACCCGGCAGAAGATGAGCTCATCCGAGCGAGCATTGCCTATCACAGCGATTTCCGTCTACCCGCGCAGCTCGACGTGCGCACGCGAAGCTTCTGCGATATCGTGCGCGATGGTGACAAGATCGACATTATGCGCACCATCGCCGACAGCACCGTCGACACTATCCTCAAGGTGGACGAGAAGACGTTTCTCGGCAGCCGTTTCTCGTCGCCGACACTTGCCGCCTTTGACGAGCACCGCTGCGTCGCACGCGATGAGCGCGATGAGCCCGCCGACTTCTTGGTGGGGCTTATCTGCTTTATGTTTGAGCTCGTCTATCCGGCAAGCCGTGCGCTGGCGCGCGAACAGGGTGATATCCACCGCCTGCTCGACGCGCCCTTTGGCATTACACAGCCCTTTACCGACCCCGCCACGCAGGCAACCTGGAGCCGCCTAAAGGACGAGATGCGCGACTGGCTGGCGCGCGCCTAGCGCTCAAGCTGGGCCAGCAGCTCCTCGACGACCTCGACGGCGTCCCCAACAACCTTGTACTGGGCAGCGCCGAAAATGGGGGCATCCGGGTCCTCATTGATGGCGATAATGCACTCCGCCCCACCGATGCCGGCAAGATGCTGGATGGCGCCCGAAACACCGATACTCACGAGAAGCTTGGGCGAAACCGATACGCCGGTCTGGCCAATCTGATGGCGATACTCCAACCAGCCGGCCTCCACGACAGGTCGCGTGCAACCAAGCTCGGCTCCCAGAGCCTCGGCGAGCCTTCGCATCAGCGGCAGGTTTTTCTTGGAACCAATGCCGCGACCCACCACGACCAGGCGCTCGGCATCGGCGATCGAAGCCTGCCGCCCCCACTCCTCGGCGGGAATCGAGATCTCGACACGGGCCTTAGCATCATCCGCAAGCGATATCTGGGTGATCGTGCCAGAGCGGTTGTAGTCAAAGTCGGGCGCCTTAAAGATGCCGGGACGAACCGTTGCCATCTGGGGACGATGATTGGGGCAGACGATGGTGGCCATTAGGTTGCCGCCAAACGCCGGACGCGTCTGTTGCAGCAGTCCCGTCTCCGTATCCATCGAAAGTACGGTGCAGTCAGCCGTAAGGCCCGTCTGCAAGCGCACGGCAACGCCGGGTGCCAGTTCGCGGCCAAAGGCGGTCGCACCGTATAGGATGGCCTCGGGTTTGCATTCGGCTACCAAATCGCAGATCAAGCGGGCGTAGACCTCCGCATCGTTTTGGCGCAGGCGCTCGTCGCGACAGGCCAGGACTTCGTCGGCGCCCGCGCAAACCAGATGCTCCAGGTCGCCGAGAGAACCCTCGGGACCCATACCGACCAGTGCCACCAGACGGCAGCCGCGCGCATCGGCAAGCTCGCGGCCCTTGCCCATAAGCTCATAGGCAACGGGAGTCACCGTATCGTGCTCGTCGGTCTGCACGAATACCCAAATGTCTCGATACGCATCGAGGTCAACCGCACCAGCGGCCTCGTCACGCTCGATCGAGATAGCGTTGACAGGGCAGGCGTCGACGCACCCACCGCATAGGATGCAGCCGTCGGTTACGCGGGCGCATCGGCTGGGTCGCTCGCCTTCCACTACGATGCCGCCCGAGGCACAGGCGCGAACGCAGCGACCGCAGCCGATACAGGCTTCGCTATCGATAATCAGTCCGCTCATCTATGCCATCCCCTCGATAATCTTGGCAAGTTTTGCCGCCTGCTCGGACGCCGTTCCGTCAACGTCCTCGCACGTTTGGTCACGGTCGGGCACAAACGAGCGCACGACCTGTGTCGGCGACCCGGCAAGACCGCAACGCGCGGGGTCGGCGTTCACGTCGGCGGCACTGACCACGCGCACGTCCGCCTCCTCCGCCGCGCGAATACCGGCAATACTCGGCATACGCAACTGGCCAATCTCCTTGGCAGTCGTCATCACGCACGGCATCTCAAGACACACCGTCTCCTCGCCGGCATCGCAGCCGTGAACAAGCGCCAGTGAACCACAGGTCGTAAAGCCCGCGCTTTGCACGCAGCTCACGTCGGTCACACAGGGAATCTCAAAAGCACCGGCAAGCTCGGGGCCAATCTGGGCCGTATCGCCATCCACCGCCATCTTGCCGCAGATGAGCAGGTCGAAGTCCTCGTCGAGCGCCTCGATGCCGCACTTGAGGGCATAGGTGGTTGCCAGGGTATCGGCACCTGCAAAGGCGCGATCGGTCAGCAGCAGCGCGTCGTCGGCACCTCGAGCGCTGCAGTCGCGCAGCAGCGACTCGGTCGCGGGGATGCCCATCGACACCACCGTCACGCGCACGTCCATGCCAAAGCCGATAAAGTCGTCCTTCAGCGCCAGCGCGCATTCCAGAGCGCTCGCAACGAACGGGTTAATGACCGCCTGCTTGCCATCACGCACGATGGTATTGGTCTTGGGGTCCATCTTGACCTCGGTGCTGCCCGGCACGGCCTTAACGCACACCACCATATGGAAATCACTCATATTCACGCGCCCCCTTTCTGGACGAGTTCATCCAAGAGCTTCTCCGCAAACAGGTTGCCGCGACCCAGCTGGCCGGCAGGATCGAGCTGGAGCTTGAGCTGCGCCGACTCGACCATGGCCTCGTGGCCGTACATCGTCTCCAAGAAGCCAGCCTTGATCTTGCCGACGCCGTGTTCGGCGGAGACGGCGCCGCCCATAGCCGTTACCTCCGCAGCCCACTGGGCAAACAGCTCGCCACCGCGACGGTAGTCTTGCGCATCGCGCGGCAGGATGTTCACATGCAGATGGTTGTTACCGATGTGCCCCCAGGCAGCAGATTCAAGCCCGCTTTCGGCCAGTGTGCGGCGATAGAGGGCCACGACATCGGCAAGGCGTGCATTGGGCACCGACATGTCCGAGCCCAGCTTGGTGATGGTGGGGTCGGTGCGGCGACGCTCGTCGATAAGCATGTTGACGCTCTCGGGCACCGCGTGGCGGAAGAATCGCTGGCACTCGCGATCGACCTCGGTGCGCGCGACCCATGTCGCATCGTCGCGGCCGCCCGCAAGCTCCAGCACCCATCCCAGGTGGTACAGTTCCTCGGTCGCCTGGGCCTCGTCATCGCAGTCGAGCTCCACGTAGACACAGACCTTGGCGTCTTTGTCGAGCGACGGCAGCGAGGCAAACGCCGTCGACTGCTCGCGCTGGCGACGTAGAATATCCAGGGCGCCAGCGTCGAAGTACTCGATGGCAGCCGCATGGGACAGGACGGGACGCACGGAATCGGTAAAGGACACGGCCTTGTCTTCGCTATCGAAAAAGCAGCTCACACCCCAAACGACCGCAGGCGCCGCCTGCAGGGCGATCTCGAGCTCGGTAATGACGCCGAGTGTGCCGCACGCACCAATAAAGAGGTCGATGGCGTCCATTTCGTCCGCAACGAAATAGCCTGAGGCATTTTTTGTTTTGGGCATGGTATAGCCGGGAAGATCGAGCTCGAGCGTACGGCCCGCTGCCGTCACGAGCGACAGGTGGCGGCCCTGGGCAAAAGCCTCGCCGCGCTGAAGCTCAAGCAAATCGCCATCAGGCAGCGCGACGTGGAGTCCCGTGATATGTGGGCGCAAGGAGCCGTAGGCGTAGCTGCGGGCACCAGAGGCGTTACATGCCGCCATGCCGCCCAGACAGGCAGACGTCTCGGTGGGATCGGTGGGAAAGAACTGCTCGGGGGCCTCTTGGAACTCCTCGTAGGCCTCAAGCGATGCCTGGTCCCAACCAGCAGTCGGCAGCACCTTCTTGCCCAGCTGCTTGCGCAGCTCAGAAAGCACAACACCCGGCTCCACGCGCAGTAGAAAGCGACCTTGTTCATCGCGGCGAAGGCCCAAGTAGCGATTCATACGGGAAGTATTGAGGATATGCCCGCCGTGGGGCACGGCACCGGCGGCAAGGCCGGTTCGGGCGCCCTGAACCGTTACCGGGACACGCTCGGCATGGAGCTTTTCCAAAATGGCACGGACCTCGTCTTCCGTTGTCGGAAACGAGATGCTCGAGGCCTCGCCCGACGTGCGAGACTCATCGCGGCCATACTCTTCGAACTCGTCGGTGAAGGGTTTGATGGTTGCAGACACGCGAACTCCCCCTTTAGCTAACTACAGTGTTTGCAGGGAGATGTTACCGCATCGTTTCGTCGACGTGTTCGAGACCGTCTCCATAATTGGCGATTTTTACGTTCGTGCAATTCGGCGAGCGGCAAGGTTTCCTCGGCAGACGATGCTTTTGACACATATGGCCCCGCCGTCGCCGATCGCTCGATTGTCGCCCGAAAAAAGTTGAAGTAATTTTTGCCGCCTTTTACCTGCTGAGACGCCAATCCGTCAAGCATTTGGTCAGAAATTGGTCAAGTTGCGACTGATACGGTCGGCATCGACAGCCAAAACCGATAGAAGTTTTGGCCCAAGAAGCAGGGAGGTTCCCATGGCATATTACTGGCCCCAGTACGGCATCGCCATCGAAGTCGACGACGATCCCCATCTCCTGCCTTTCGACGAAGAGGCATTCCCCGATACGACGGTCTACCACGTTACCACCGATGTGATCTGCGACCCCGAGTCGTTCTCGGCGCTCGCCCACCACATCGCGCATATCCACGACATCGAGCTCCCTCCCGACTTCGACGAGCTTGCTTACTCGCGCCGCCTGATGCTTCACATGCTCTTTGGAGCGGACCCGTCCACCTTTGCGCGCATCTATACCGCCAAGGATGCCGCATGAGCGCGAAGAGGCCACCCCACTTTGTAGGCCTGGGTCGTCGCAAAAAGCTCATCGTTGCCTGTTTGGCCATCGTCTGCGCCCTTGTCGCCGTAGGACTATACGCTTGGCAGTCGCAGCCCGTACCCGAGGCGGGCGCTTCGGTTACGACGGCCGAGGGCAAAACGCGTCAGGAAATCCAAGATGAGCTCGACGCTATCGTCCGCGACAACATGATGACGATTTCGGTCGCGCCGGTCGCTCAGCTGCAGGAGGACGGCAAGCTGCGCGTCAACGTGCAAAACGTCCAAGACAATAAATTTCCCCAGCGATTCCGCGTCATCCAAAACGACGAGACCATGTACGAATCCGGTGTGGTCGAGACCGGCAAGACAATCGAGACGTGCCCCGCCGGCGACATCAAAGAAGGCGAGGCGTACATCGAGATCCAGGCACTCGATGCCAAGACCCTCGACAGCCACGGCAATCCGACACGTGTCAAGGTGCGGGTTGAGCAAGCCGAGAACTAGCTTTTCCGGCCGACGCGGCACCGCACGCAATTCACCAGCATTCGTCCAATCATCGCGGGGACGGCCCGCGGCGAATAGAAAGGAACGACCATGGACATCACCAGAAACATGAACGGAGCCAGAGCGCTCGTCGTGGGCGCAGGGCTCGCGCTCGCGCTCGCAATGGGCGCTGCCCCGACGCCAGCTATGGCGGCCGGGCGCGTTGGAACCACGAAAGTAATGGTCAGGACCGAGATCGACAACGTTGAGTTCAAAGTTCCGACGGTTATTCCCTTCGTCGCCAAGGCCGACGGCACGCTTCAGGGCCCCTCAGAAGACGCGACCACCATCGACAATCATTCGGCCTACGGCATCCATGTCACCAACATGAAGATCGACGCCATGAACACCTGGACCATTGCTGCCGACGCCAAGGCCGGAACCGCGCAGAACTCCATCGACTTTAAGGTCGGCCCCGACGGCGCACTCCAGAACGCCAGCGCCGCAATGCAGGGGACGGGCCTCGATCTTTCCAAGAATGCAGCCTTCGACATGGGCTACCAGGGCATTGCCGGCGGCACAGACAAAATTAAGCTCAAGACAAGCGGAAACGTCGCCCGCGTCACGCGCGACATCTTCCACGTAACCGGCGAAGGCGATCAGGTTGCAACGATCACCTGGACGGTCGAGCCCGGTGTGCACACGGCATAAGGCCGTCGCCCTGGCCGCCGCCGTCAGCATCCTAGCGTTTGGGCCAGCCATGGCCTTTGCCCAGCAAGAACAGGCGCAGGCCGCCACACAAGTGACGGTCGACCTCTCGGAGCTCGACCGCGGCGACCGCGAAGAACCGTTGGCGCAGACAGGCGATGGACGTTGGCTCTTGGCAGCAGGCGCCACAGCAGCAGGCGCGGGAACCGCCGGCCTCGGTCTGCACATCAAACGCAGCCAGAAACAAAACACGGACAGGCCGCACTAAATTAGCTAAGGAGACCCCATGGCATCGAAGAACCTTTTGCCCGTCGTCGCACTTTGCGGCGCGCTCGCAACCGGAACGCCTGTCGCCGCTTGGGCGACTCCCGTCATGGCAGACTCCTTACCAGCAGCCCTAAGTTCCGCCCCAAATCCGTCGAGTACCATTGCGTGCGAGCGTTTTTCGATCGCACAGGCCGCGGTCTCAACCTCGGGATGCCTTCGTCGTGATACGGACGGCTCGATAGTCGTGGATATCAAGCGTTCGAACAAGGCAAACGGCTCCCAGGCGGGGTGCACCGTCTGCACGTGGCGCTCGGTTGTGCTCGATGCGGATGGCGATCCATGCAATTTAGAGCTGCGCATCGACATCGCTTCGGTCGATGACTCGGCGAACGGAGCGAAGGTCGCCTTCGACGGTACGTTTTTTGAGAAAGGAGGCGGTATATGTCTGGGCTGCGCCGCCGCGAATGCAGATGATGCGCAGCCCACCCTCTCATTCACGGCATCGTTGCGGCTGACCAAAGCCGGTACCGATGCCATCGCGGCGGGAGAAGCGTCCCTGCTGTTCTACGCCGTCAGCACCAAAGACACAGACGCTCATTTCGAGAAGCCAGCCGGATCACTCAGCCTTACACGAGGGATAGAGGCAGGCCCTATTGAAATCGATGCCCACGCGCAAAGCAGGCAACGCATTCTTGCCGACCCGGCGCTTCTCGAAATGGAGTGGAACGGATCAGGAGCCATCGGAATTCTCCCCTCCGCGCTTGACGCCAAGACGCTCCCCTCAAACGACGAACCCATCAATGCAACCATACAAGAAGAGAGCGCGGACAAAGAAGCAGGTGCGGGCGACACGCCGTCGCCGACAAACAGCGTCCCAGCTTCTTTCGAAGCATCGAATGAGCCCGCTGCCGTTCCAAACGACCCCGAGCTCGCGGACAGCCTGGGGCTTGCTGATCCTCAAGAAATTGATGAGGGTAACTGCTGCGTGCTTGCCGCGCTCGACCACACAGAGGTCATCGACGCTGCGAACATCGAAGTTGCCGCCGCCAATCAGCCCGTCCGCAAGTCGGCCATCATCGCATTTCCCGAATCCATCGAAGTCGTCTTTTTGCCATCGGGCGAGGTCGTGGCCCCAACACTGCTCACCTTGTTGGGCGCCAAGAATACTCGAAACGAAACTAAAAAGGTCACGGTTGTCGACCCTGTAACCACCGCTAAACTGCGTCTATACGCCGTTGCCCCAGACGGAGGCAAGACCTTGGAATT
>CABUZD010000003.1 GCA_902495945.1 uncultured Collinsella sp. | reverse complement strand
CCTGAGGTCAAGATCGGCTGCATGCTCGCCGCGGGTAGCTACTACCCCTACAGCTGCCGTCCGGGCGATGTGCGCCAGGCGCAGCTCGACAACCAGGACAATTACTTCTTCGTCGACGTCCAGAGCCGTGGCTACTACCCGGCCTATGCCGTCAAGAAGCTCGAGCGCCTGGGCATCGATGTGGGTATGACGGACGAGGACCGCGAGATCCTGGCCGCTAACACCGTCGACTTCATCAGCTTTAGCTACTACAGCACCCGCTGCTCCGCCGGTGCCGATAACCCCGATGTCGAGCGCACCCAGGGCAACGCCTTCGCCGGCGCCAAGAACCCCTACCTGCAGGAGAGCCAGTGGGGCTGGGCCATCGATCCGCTGGGCTTCCGCATCACCCTCAACGATCTGTACGACCGCTATCAGAAGCCGCTGTTTGTGGTCGAGAACGGCCTGGGCGCCAAGGATGTTGTCGAGGAGGATGGCTCCATCAACGACGACTACCGTATCGACTACCTGCGCCAGCATATCGCCGCGATGCGCGATGCGGTGACCGAGGACGGCGTTGACCTGCTGGGCTACACCACCTGGGGCCCGATCGACCTGGTGTCTGCCGGCACGGGCGAGATGTCCAAGCGCTACGGCTTTATCTATGTCGACCGCGATGATGCGGGCAACGGCACTCTCAAGCGTTCCAAAAAGAAGAGCTTTGACTGGTACAAGAAGGTCATCGCCACCAACGGCGAAGACCTGGCCTTAGGGCGCTGAGGCACTCAACCTTGGGGCTCCAACCCTCCTCGCGTACCTAAAGTACGCTTCGTCGGGCTTGTCGCTCCCAATCTCGAGCACCTCAGGCCCTTAGGAGGCGGACCTGACCGCCGTGTTTCGGAAGTCCTGCTTTATAACGTCCTAACCAAGACACCCGGCGAGCAGTTAATGCCCACCGGGTGTTTCGTTAAAAGAAGTGAGAGAAAGCAAAAGAAGTTAAAACTTGCAATTGCACTACGGCGCGAGAACATCCAGCGGAACAACTTGGACGCCGCGGTCAGTGACATAGGCTTGTGAGCCAAATCCAATGATTGCGACTTTCGAAACTGGCGGGTTGTTTCCGGCAGCGACCATACGCTTCTCGACAGCAACGAGACTGTCAGACGCCTCTTCGATTTGAGCAGAGCTGAGTTTAACTTCGATCGGAATCCACGTTCCACCGGGAGCCGCAATGACTGCATCGACCTCTAGATCGCGAGAATCGTGATAGTGATAGAGACCCATTCCATTTGCTTGCGCATAAACCCACAAATCATGAAGGGCCAACGATTCAAAAAGCAGTCCAAGCGTCTTGAAGTCCAGCAGTAATGTCTCCGGAGTCGCCCCGAGCGCAGCGGCCGCTAGTGACGGGTCAGCGAGATGATGCTTCTTCGATTCTCTTAGGTGCACTGGAGATCTCATTGCAGGGTTCCATGCGGGAATATCGCGAACGAAATTAATCCGAGCGAGAAGAGATATGTATGATGACGCCGTTTGTCTCGACACCTCCCCACCAAGATCGGCTACGAGCGTTTTGAGTGTCGCCAAAGTGGATTCATTGCGCGCAAGCGATTCAATGACAGCTTTGACCTTTTCAGGGTCGCGGCGAGAGCCGTCGACACGGGACAAATCTTCTTCGGCAACTATGTCGATGTATCGTTTGGCCATCGCGGACGCAGCCCGCGCATCGTGTCCGACCGCCGCAGGCCATCCACCACGAACAACGCACTCGGCAATCGAGGCAGAATCCAGCGACCCAAAAGCGCCATTGAACTTTTTGCCAGAAATAATGCCCGATAGCTTAACTGCACCGCTGGATTTCCCAAGTTCGAAAAGCGTCATGGTATCCATGCGCAGTTTGGCGAACCTTCCAGCGCCACTGTGCATCGGACGTTTGTCGTCTCGCGGTGTTGCCGACCCCGTAAATATGAACTGGCCAGGCTCACCGCCACGGTTGTCACATTCAAACCGTGCCGCGTCCCAAAGTTTCGGAACCTCCTGCCACTCGTCAATTAGCCGTGGCACCTCGCCGGAAACGGCAAGAGCTGGGTCAGTCTCGGCGCGTAAGCGATTCTCGAAGTTGCGGGACGGGTCCATGAGAAGGAGCCTGGACGCCGCACGGGTCTCGGCTGTGGTCGTCTTCCCGCACCATTTCGGTCCCTCGATGAGAACGGCACCGAATATGCCCAGCAGCTGGTCGAGCTCATTTTCGATAATTCTAGTGTAGTACTTCTTTGGCATAATTATCACCATTGTTTACCAGTGCGTTTAACTAAATTTACCATTTACATTTAACAAAATTTTGCTTTTTTGATTAACCAGATTTACGCATTTCAGTTAACGAAACAGATTAAACATTTACTGTATGAGTTGGCACTTGGGGACGTACTTAAATGAGTGGCAGTTGGGGACACTCCTTGCCGAATGCGGCGGCTGTCGAATGTGGACGCCGTCCTTGCTGTGCCACGGTCACGGCGACCTGGGCGTAGCGGGTGCAGGGGCGCTCGGCGCGCGTCTGGACGGTGAGGGTGAGCACGAAGCGGTCGCCGGGTCGTGCGTCGGCGGGCACGATGAAAGCGGCGTCCATCGCGCATTCATGCCACAGCGACAGATCCTGGACGCCTGCATAGCTCGACGGGTCCACGGCGACATCCCAATGCGCATCGAAGCCCCTGCCGTCGGGGTCGACGATGGTCGCTGAAAGGGCGACACGCTCACCGGCTGAAGCACTGCGGTCGGTCGTAACCTCGACAATATGTGCTGGATGTGAGCAGGTGGCCGGATCATGGGCGCACCATTGTGCGCGGGCGGCAAAGTCCTCCTGATACGCTCGCAGGTAGGGATTGAGATTGTCATCTGCGGGCGTGCTGATGGAGGCAAAACCGTCAGGTGCACTCGCGTCGGGGTGCCCATCAAGAAACATGCGGCCGAGCAGCGTATCGAAGTCGCGGTTGTCAATACCGCGCAGGCCAAACGGCAGCAGCGGAATATAGGTCATGCTGTCGCCTTCGGCCATAAAATCGCCGCGCTCAAACTGCATCGCGGGCATGCCTTCTAGACCCCAATCCAGACGGGCATGCTTGCCAAACTGAAAGCGCTCGGGCTCGTTTTCGTAGACCTTGCCGTCGCCATAGAGCATATAGTGCGCCATAAGGGGGCCGTTGCCCTGCGTGAGATTCTGCTCAGGCCAAGGAGCCTTAAACAGCGGTAGCGTATCGGGTTGAGCCGTTTTGGCGTCGAAATAGTTGCCATACACATAGGGCACACGCCAAAAGACGAGCTCGGGAAAGAGCTCACGCCCATGGTCGAGCCATGAGTTGTCCTGCCCTACGCCGTCCGCGACGCCCATCACGCGCGCCTTCTGATAGACCCGCTGCTGCACGGCAGGCCATTCGGGCGTGGCGCGATAACGCTCGGCAATGCTCATGAGGGCGCGAACGATGGTGTTCATGCCACCCCAGCTGAGCAGCCACAGCGTGCGAGGGTCGTCATCCATGATGGCGTCGGCGATGACGCGCGACCCTTCAGTCTCCTCAGTCACGTCACCCTCAAAAGCAACATTTCCCACAAACGTACGCTCGATCATCTGCGCGGGCGTGGGAAACGGCGGCTCGTCGGCAGCGTCCGCATTCGCCTGCAACTGCGGCCAAGCCTGGGCATATTCATTGCTCCAGAGACTCTCAATCCAATGCTCGGGAAACGGACGATACTCACGAAGCTCCCCAGCCAGCGGATCGGGTTCATGAGGCACAACAGCCCACTCGTAAGAGCGACGCCCCTTAGTCCGCCAATGCGTATTCACCTCGCCCAGCGTATGAATCCCATCCCCAAGAAAGTGATACTGCGAAGCTGTATACACCACAGCCTGAACATCAAGCAAGTTGAGATACAGAGCCAAATGAACGAGCGAGTTCATATCATCGACTTCCATATCAGTGGTAACAATCACCCGAGTCAACTTTTGGGACATAGGAACAGCTCCAATCAAAATCAATTCAGCCAGTTACGCGCAAGGCAAGACGGGACCCACGCCCCCATCGCCACCGACCCGGCGTGCTGCCGGAAGCGCCCGGCCAGCGTTTCGAACAACGTTAACTTAGGGGGCCCTGATCTTTAGTTTTGTAAACATTCCGCAGCGCGGGCCCCGCTTATCCGATGCTCCGAAGGAGCAGGATAGGCGGGGCTCATGCGCGAGGACGTTTACAAAACTAAAGGTCAGGGCCCCCGATGGGATGGCTACCTCGAAACTCTGGCCGACCACTCCCAGCAGCCCACCGGCTCGCCGTCGATGAGTACGTTGCCCCCGTCGAAGTCTTGATAACACAGGTCGTTGAATTGGTGGATCCACACGCCGTGGTTGAACGTCTTCTTAGGCGAGCCATCGGCCTCGCGATAGCGACCGGTCAGGTCTTCGACATGGCTAAAGTAGGTGAGGTGCACGTTGGCGCCGGCATCGCGCAGGCGCGCCGTGAGCGGCAGCACGGTCTGTTGCGGCGGCACGAGCTCGTCGCCCTTGGAGTGCGTAAACCACAGCGGCGTCTTGGCGAGCGCGGCTACGTCCTCGTCCGTGGCGTTGTACCACGGGGCGCAGCAGGGAAGGCCCGCGGCGAAGAAATCGGGGTAGTCGGCGCACAGGCGCAGGGTCATAAAGCCGCCGTTGGAAAGGCCGGCGACCACGATGCGGTCGGTGTCGATGCGGTCGGCATGCTCGGCGACAAACTCGTCGATAAGCGCTTTGAGCACGGGGGAGTAGATGCTCTGGTTGGAGTGACCAAGCTGCTCGACGCCGTTGTCCATCCAAAACGTGGGCGACTGCGGCACGAGCACCCAGGCAAAGCCGCCAAAGTAGCGCTGAATCTGCGCCTGGCTAATGGCCGTCACGCGATTGCCGATATAGGCACGCGTGGCGCCTTCGCCTTGCGTGGTGCCCTTGCCCTCGCCGGCGCCGTGCAGATACACCACGAGCGGCGCCTTTTGGGGCACGGCCGTGGCCTCGGGCGCAAAGGGGTTGAAGCATGCCGAGTCCTCGGCCTTAAAGCTGGGCTCAAAGAAGCCGTATTCGAGCGCGATGCCGTCGACGGCGGTCTTTTGCGTGGCGTTGCTCCAGCCTTTGAGCGCGGGGCAGATATCGCCACGGCAGGTGTCGAAGACCAGGCCGCAGGTGGGATCGTCGCCGTCATTGCCGGGAAGAGCCGCGAGCTGCGTGATGCGCAGCTGGTCATCGAGCATGTGCGAGCCCATGACGCCGCCTTCGATGGTCTTGGTCAGGCGCTGCTCGGCGACTTCGAGCGCCACATGGGTGCCCACAGCGAGCTTACGGCCGTCCTCGTTGCACGGATAAGCGGTGAGGACGTTGACATAGCCCACGGAGGGCGCGGCATGATCTGCGCCGCGCTCCTTGCGCATCAGGACCTCGCCCGTGCGCTCGTGACGCTCTACATATATATGGAAGGTGTTTGCGTCGATGTCGTTGGCGCGTACGGTGCAGGGCAGGTCGAGTACGACCTTGCTGATCCAGGGGCCAAAGTCGCCCAAGGTGGTGACGGTTGCGTACGTACACGATTTGAGTTCCATGAGCTGCCTCCCTTGTGCCGCGAGAGCTAAACGTGTGCGGCAATACAAACTAAACATGTTTAGTTTAATGCAGATTTGTAGAACAAGCAGATGAACTCGGTAAACGGTAAAACTGAACACGTCATGAACTACTAAACATGTGTTTACTATCTTCTAGCAGGGATTCTGTTGATGAGTTAACAGATCAGTGAGGTGTTCATCAAAATAAAATCCCACGTAAATGGCTATATATCAATAGCCGGTTAAAAAGACCATCTTCCGCCATTCGAATACGTTCACCCCCGATTTCCTACCGTTCACCGGACTGTGGATGGCAAAATTGCCACAAATTTGGTGCTCCGTGTAAACTAAAGCACGTAAACGTTCAGTAAACATGTTGTTTACAAAAGCGTATCCAAGGGTCCGGCAACCGTAAGGGGTTATAGTCGCCGGGCCAAGGGCGTGCCTAAGCCCAAGGGGCTGGCACACGAAGATATGGGGAGGGGTCCCATGGCAGTAGATAACAAGCAGATTGCCACCGATGTCCTCGAGCTCGTGGGCGGCGCGGAGAATGTTTCCGTTGCCACCAACTGCATGACGCGCCTGCGTCTGACGCTCAAGGATAACAGCAAGGCCGACGTGGAGAAGATCAAGAAGGTCAAGGGTGTTCTGGGTTGCCAGTTCGCCGGCAGCCAGCTCCAGGTCATCATTGGCCAGAACGTGCCCAAGGTGCTCGCCGAGTTCGTCGCCATCTCCGGCGTCAAGCAGGGTGAGGCCGTCAACGAGAACCTCGACGCTCCCAAGGAGAAGTTCGAGCTCAAGAACCTGCCGAACATCATCCTCGACTATCTGTCCGGCTCCATGACCCAGCTCATCCCGCTGCTCATGGCCGGCGGTCTGTTCCGTACCATCGCGGCCGTCCTCGGCCCCACCATGCTCGGCGTTATCTCCGATACCGATCCGACCTATACGTTCCTCTACACCACCCTGTACGAGGCCACGTTTACCTTTATCCCCATCTACCTGGGCTATGCCGCCGCTAAGAAACTCGGCGCCACCCCGGTGCTCGGCATGCTCCTTGGCGGCGCCCTCATGGCCCCGTCTGTCGTGAGTGTCGCGACTCAGGAGGGTGGCGGAATCATTTCCGTCTACGGCATCCAGATCGCTGCTGCCAACTACCAGCAGTCCGTCCTGCCGATCATCCTTTCAGTGCCGGTCCTCTACTTCATCGAGAAGTTCTTTAAGAAGGTCATGCCCGACGTGCTGTCCACGGTCTTCACGCCGTTCTGCACCATGATTGTCACGATCCCCATCGCCTTCATCGTCCTTGCGCCGATCGGTAACGAGCTCGGCAACGTCATCGCCAATGCCCTCTTTGGTCTTGCCGACCTTGGCGGTATCGGTATTTTGATCGTCATGGCCATCCTCGGCGCCTTCTGGCAGCTCTTCGTGGTCTGCGGCATGCACATGCCCGTCATCCTGCTCGCTCAGGTTCAGATCATCGCCGCCGGCTACGATCCCTTCGTCTTCGTTTCCACCAACTGCGCTATGGCCGCCGTCTGGGGCTGCGCCTTCGGTGCCTTCCTCAAGATGAAGAACCCCGACGAGAAGGGTCTTGCCCTGGGTTACGTCATCTCCGCCATCGCCGGCGGCGTCACCGAGCCTGCGCTCTTCGGTATCCTTATGCGCTTCCGTCGCACCATGCTCGGTATGTTCATCGGCGGTGCCATCGGCGCTGTGTTCTCCGGCCTCATGGGTGTTACCTACTACCTGGCCGGCGGTGCCTCCAACTTCCTGGTCTTCACTAACTACCTGCAGGGTGGCCAGATGAACACCGTCTGGGCTATCGTCGGTATGGCGATCTCCTTTGTCATCGCAGCCGCCGTCGTCTTTGCCACTGGCTTCTCCAAGGAGGAGCTCGCCGAGATGGAGGCCTAAGGCCAAGCCATTCGGTCACATACGACCTTACCTACACGACAGGGCCCCGTCAGGCGCAAGCCCGGCGGGGCCCTTCTTACAAGGTAGACTGATTGGGATGGGAGGTGCCCGCCCACAAGGGCTTGCTAAACGACGGAGGCTTTCGCGCGGGGTTACCGCGAAAGAATCTGCCGGTTCGCAACTCCTTTATCAAACGAAAGGACATGCAGATGAGTTTGGGAAAGCTGACCGTTAACGGTCGTCAGGACGGCTTTTTGTGCGAGGGCAAACCGTTCTTTTGGTTTGCCGATACGTGCTGGAGCGCGTTTACGAGCATTACCGAGGCCGATTGGGATTACTATCTGACCCGTCGCGCCGAGCAGGGCATGAACGTGCTGCAGATCAACACGCTGCCGCAGTGGGATCGCTGCTGCCCCGATCTGGGCATTTGGCCCTATGCCAGCGAGGACGGCGTGCATTTTGATTGGTCCCGTCCCAACCAGGCGTACTGGGACCGCGCTGCTGCCATGTGCCGTAATGCCGTCGAGCACGGCATTCGTCCGGCACTTGTGCTTATGTGGTGCAACTACGTGCCCGGCACCTGGGGCGCCAAGATTGCCGAGCATTGCGGTGCCGAGGTTATGCCGCGCGAGGAGGTTCGTGCCCACGTTGCCCGCGTCGTCGAGAACCTGGGCGAGTTCGACCCCGTCTACGTGGTGACGGGCGATACCGACTTTACCAGCGACGAGGCGATCGCCTATTACGAGGATGCCCTCGACGAGGTCATCAAGCGCGCGCCCGAGGCGTTGCGCACCATGCATATCAACCGCGGCAACCGTACCATTCCGTCACAGTACCTGGAGCGCCTGGACTTTTACATGTTCCAGCCCGGTCACAACTACGAGGGCCAGCCCGAGGCATGGCACCTGCCGCAGGACTTTATCGCCAACTATCCCAAAAAGCCGATGGTCAACTCCGAGCCCTGTTACGAGCAGATGGGTGCGTCGCGCAACGTGTACTGGCGCTTCACCGCGCAGGACTGCCGCGCGAGCGTGTGGTCGTCGATCCTTGCCGGCGCCAGCGCGGGTGTGACCTATGGCGCGCACGGTGTTTGGAACTGGCAGACCAGCAAGAGTCAGGGCTCGGTGCTGGGCGAGGGCTTCGACATGCCGTTCCGCTGGCAGGAGTGCCTGCAATTTGCGGGCGTTTGGGACTTTGGCGCGATCGAGCACGTGCTTGCCGGTCTGGGTGCTACGGCTGGCGATGACGCACTTGCCGTGGTCCCCGCGCAGGAGCTTCTCGATGATGCACGCGAGGCCATTCGCGTGGCGCGCGTTGGCGATCGTGTCGTCACGTACCTGCCGCGCACCACGGCGCTCAAGTTTAAGCTCGACGGCGCGCGCGGCTGGACGGCGACGGTCCTCGACATGGAGGACAAGCGCATCGCCAAGCTGCCCGTCCGCGACAACGGTGACGGCACCGTGCGCGTGGCTCAGCATCCCTTTGAGCACGACGCGCTGCTCGTGGTCTCGCCGGCGCGTTAAGGAAAACGGAATAACGCAAGAGAAAAGGCCCGGGTGGTAGCCCGGACCTTTTTGTATCGACACAGCCGTTGCGGTTGGTAATGGCGATTGCATACCGCCGCTCTTAACGGTAGCCCTCCCAGAGGGGAAGGGGAAAGAGGATGTCCTCGAACTTAGACCACTCGGCGGGATAGTCGATCTCGTCGGGTCGCGCCACCCAACGGCCTTCCAATCCGTACATCGCCGCCAGCGCGCACGAGATGGCTTCGGTGGCGTCGATTCCCTCGGGAACGCTCCAGTTAACATCGGGCTCGGGCTCGATAGCTCCGCGCGAGCGGTCGTTGAAATACTCGTGCAGGGGGCTCTCCGTGCTCATGGCCTCGGTATTGAGCATCTGGAAGAGCATGACGAGCTCGGGCTGACTGTTGTTCTCCGCCACGAGCAGACGGCAGTATTCGGGAATCTTGGGGCTCTGGCCCTCAAATGCCCCGCCAGGATGAAAGAGGGAGAGATAGTCGTCTAAGGCTGAGCTGCGATCGTAATAGCGATGGATCACCTCGACCAAAAGCCCGTGCTTGCTGCCCACGTAGTGCAGCACGCCCGCCTGGGTGATGCCCACCTCGTCGGCTACCGCCTGGAGCGACATGCCGTTAAAGCCGCGCGCGTTGATAAGCCGCACGGCCGCCGAAACAATCTGGTCAAGGCGTTCCTGCGCCGCAGCGCTGCGTTTCTTTGCCGCGGGTGTGGGAGTTTTCTGAGTGTCCATATAAATCGCGCTGCCTTATTTAGGGCGGCTCGAGTATTGCCGCCAAATGCCTTTTGTATACCCCCATAGCTTACCTCAGCCGTTCAGCGGCTCAAAACAACCGTTTACCGCTCTTATAGGTTACTAAGTACTTAGTAAGCGTATTATACAGGTCGTGGAGTTACTTACTAGTTAGTAAGTAACAACCCAACAGGCGCTCGCGAGCAGCTGTACCCCATTCCACGGCCGCCGCATCCAGCGGGTTTGACCCCTTGACCCTTGGTGCACGAGCGCCCTCGCGCATTCCATCACAGAGAGGATCTATCCCATGGCAAATCAAACCGCCGCGGCGATTGACGAGAACGCCATCGCCCCCGATACCGGAAAGCCCATGACCAAAACCGAGACATGGCGCTTTATGATCGGCTTTATCATCTTCGGAATCATGTGGATGATGTCGGGAACAATCGGCTCCAACGTCTTGTTCCCCGAGCGTTTTAACGGCCTTAATATTGGCCAGCCCGAGGCAATTCTCGCGGCGATGAACTCGGTCGGTTCGATCTTCGCCCTGTTCTCAAATCTCGTTTTCGGCGCGCTTTCCGACCGCTGCCACAGCCGCTTTGGCAAGCGCACACCGTTTATCGTTCTCGGCGGTTTTATCTGCGGCTGTGCTTTCTGGAGCACTTCGGTCGCGACCACACTTCCCATGATCGTCGCCTCCTGGTGCGTGCTGCAGATTGGCCTCAACTGCATGCTTGCCCCTGCTGTTGCCGTGCTTTCCGACCGCATCCCGCTTAACAAGCGCGGCACGCTCTCCGCATTCTATGGCGGCGGCGCAACGGCCGGCCAGTCGATTGGCACCATCATCGGTACGCAGTTCCTCTCCAACCCAGTTCCTGGCTTTATCATCGGCACGGTCTCTTGGTTGCTGACCGGCATCCTCGCCGTCATCATTTGGCCGCGCGAGAAGTCTGCCGCTCTTGACGAGGGCGAGCAGTCTGAGAAGCTCAATCTCAAGTCGCTGCTGCTCATGTTCGTTCCGCCCACCAAGAACTGCCGCGACTTTTATCTGGCGCTCTTTGGCCGTCTGCTCCTCATCTTCGGTTACTTCTGCATCAACGGCTATCAGCTCTACATCCTCGAGAAGTACATCGGTCTTCCCGTGGCAGAAGCCGGCGCAGTTCTTTCGAGTATGTCCGTCGTGATCATGGTCGTGTCGCTTGTCGCCTCGCTTACCTCGGGCGCCATCTCCGACAAGATCGGCCGCCGCAAGCCTATCATCCTCGTCGCAACGATTATGATGTGTATCGGTATCGCCCTGCCCTGGCTACTTAAGTCCGTTATCGGCATGTACGGATTTGCTCTGCTCGCCGGACTTGGCTACGGTATCTACTCTTCCGTGGACCAGGCGCTCAATGTCGATGTTCTGCCCGATAAGAAGAACGCCGGCAAGGACCTGGGCATCCTCAATATCGCCAACACCATCGGTCAGATCCTTGGCCCCATCGTGACCTCGGCAATCGTTGTCGCCACCGGCTCCTATTTCATGGCGTTCCCAATCTCCATCGTGCTCATCGCCGTGGGCTATGTGTCCATCGCGCTCATCAAGAGCGCCAAGTAATTTGCCACTCTCTTTCATTCCGTCGGGCTGCGTTCGTGTTGCCCGACGGACTCCGACTATTCAATCGCTTAACTTGGAGGCGTTATCATGACTATCGTCGAGCAGTACAAGGTGTTTAAGCTCGAGCTCGCGGGCACTGCGGCCGGCAATCCCTATGTCGAAGTCGAGCTGTCGGCGCGATTTGACCGCGCGGATGGCCAGGACAGCTTTGAGGTCCATGGCTTCTACAAGGGCAATGGCTGCTACGGAATCAACTTTATGCCCGAGAGTGCCGGTGTCTGGAACTACACGGTGATCTCCAATGACCCCGAGCTCGATGGTGCCGCCGGCTCTTTTGAGGCCGTGCCCGCCACGGGCGCCAATCATGGTCGCGTGCTGCTGGCAAAGGATGTGCTCGCCCACGGAGCTCCGTTCATTACCGACGAGGATTTCAACTTTGCCTACGAGGATGGAACGCGCTACCTGCCCTTTGGCACCACATGCTATGCCTGGACCAACCAGGATGTTCAGCTGCAGGAGCAGACGCTCGAGACGCTCGCAGAGGCACCTTTTAACAAGATCCGCATGTGCGTCTTCCCCAAGTTCTACGACTATAACGTTGAGGACCCAGCGATGTATGCCTATGAAGGCGAGAAGGGCGATTTCGACCATTTTCGCTTCTATGAGCCGTTTTGGGAAAACCTCGAGCACCGCATCGAGCAGCTTGACGAGCTGGGTATCCAGGCGGATCTCATCGTTTTGCATCCGTATGACAAGCCTGAGGACTGGGGCTTCTCTCGTATGACGCGCGAGGAGGATATTTTCTACCTGACGTATGTCGCTCGTCGCTTCTCGGCATACAAGAACATTTGGTGGAGCCTCGCCAATGAGTGGGACCTTATGCCGTGGAAGCCGGCCGAGGACTGGGACCGCTATGCCCGTATCATCATGGCGAACGACCCGTATGGTCATCTGCGCAGTATCCACAATTGCCGTGAGATCTTTGACCACAGTCATCCGTGGATTACGCACGTGAGCTACCAGAGGTGCGACCTCAAGAACACAGCCGAGGACGTCACCATGCTGCGCGCGCAGTATAGCAAGCCGGTTTTGATCGACGAGGTCGGCTATGAGGGCAACATCAACTGGGGCTGGGGTAACCTGACCGCTCAGGAACTCGTACGTCGTTTTTGGGAGGGCAGTTTGCGTGGCGGTTATGTGACCCACGGTGAGACCTACGTCGACCGCGGACCCAAGCTGTGGTGGGCGCACGGCGGCAAGCTCTACGGCGATTCGCCCGATCGCATTGGCTTTTGCCGTCGCTACATGGAGGCGCTGCCGGCCGATTTTGACTGGGTGCCCGATGAGGTCGGCATCCTTGACGGTACGTTTACCTGGGATGTCACCTGTATGTCCAACGATCATGGCCACGGGACTGCCGATGTCCTTATGTACTTTGGGTTCAACCGTCCGGCGTATCGTGAGTTTGAGGGCGAGGCGGGCGCTCGTTACAAGGTGAATGTCGTGGACACATGGGACATGACGGAGGAAGAGCTTCCCGGAACCTTTGAGGGCAAGTTCCGCATCGACCTCCCTAGTAAGCAGTATATGTTGCTTCGTCTGACTAAAGTAGAGGCGTATTAATAGAGATAATCGGCTCCGGGCGCGATTTGCTGCACGACCATCATAAGGGCAGCCCCTGTGGTGGTCGCGGCGATGCGCGTTCGGGGCTATGGCATGTGAGGGGCGAATATGCAGGAGTTCTTTGGAATCGATGTGGGCGGTACGGCCGTTAAATGGGCTGTGCTGGGCGAGGATTTTTCCATCCGCGAGCGCGGGAGCCTGCCGACGGGCTTTACCACGGCTGAGGAGACCGTTTCGGCGTTGATCGGGCTCGTCGAGCCGTACCGTGAGCGCGTGAGCGCCGTAGGCGTGAGCGCACCCGGCGGTATTTACGAGGGAGATGTCACGGGAACGATCCATCGCGGCGGTGCGCTCACGTTTATGGACGGCTGCCCACTGGGAAAGCTCATGCGCGAGGCGCTGGGGGTGCCGGTTGCCGTCAATAACGACGGTAAGTGCTGTGCACTCGGTGAGTATGCGGCTGGCGCTCTGCGCGGGACGCGTTTTGGCGTGGTGCTCGCTATCGGCACGGGCATCGGCGGCGGTATCGTCATCGACGGCAAGGTCCTGCGCGGAGCGCACTGCTTTGCAGGCGAGTTCAGCTTCTTGCGCAACGATGCCACGACTGCCGCGAGCATGGAAAACTCCTTTGCGGGCTCGGGCGGTTGGCGCGCGCTCCGCGATGCCGCCGTTGCCGAGAAGGGCCTGCCTGCGGATTCTCCGGTGGACGGCCGCCGCGTCTTTGAGTGGATCGCGGATGGCGACATAGCGGCGCAGCGCGCGCTCGACCGCTACGCTCGCGCATTTGACGGACAGCTCATCAACCTGCAGGCCGTGCTCGACCCCGAGGTCTTTGTGATCGCAGGCGGCATCTCGTGCCATCCCGAGCTCGTCGATGCCCTGCGTGCGCAGATGCCGCTGGCCCTCGCGAGTTACGAAGGGACCCTTGCTGGCATTCCTGTGCCGCAGATAAAGGTGGCCGAGCTCGGCAACGACGCCAACCTTTACGGTGCTGTCCAGGAGGCCATGCGTCTGGTGTAGCGCGAGCCAAACGAGGCTGTCGAAAAAGATAAAGGCCGGCGTAAAGCGCCCCCATTTCCTTAGCACAGGAAATGGGGGCGGTTTAATTTGAGGCGGGACTTTTTGACCGCTTGATGGGTCGCGCGTCACAGCAGCTCGCCGTGGCGGGCGATGTAGCGACGCTTTGCTAGCTGGGTGAGCGCGATGTAGGCGGTAACTATGCCGACGAGCAGTGCGAAAAAGCTCGTGGGCAGCGTCGTAAGGCCGAGCGCATCGGCGATGGGGCTTGCCGGTAGCCAAGTGACGAGCGCCAGGCCCAGTACGGTGAGAACGCACAGGGCGGGCGCGGCGTGGTCGCGCAGGCTCGGCAGATGCGGGGAGCGCAGCATGTGGATCACGAGTGTCTGTGACCACATGGACTCGACAAACCAGCCGCTCTGGAAGATTGCGGCGAAAGTCGTCATACCCGCGACGTTGCCCGCGGCGGCAAGCTCGGACCAGCTTGCGCCCACGGCGGCGGGGCACACCACAAAGAAGAGTGCGGCGAAGGTCACGATGTCAAACAGCGAACTCACGGGGCCCAACTCGAGCATAAAGCCCTTGATGGACGCGGCGTCCCAGGCGCGCGGATGAGCAGTCCAGGCGTCGTCGACGGTATCCCACGGCAGCGCGATGCACACGATCTCGTAGACGAGCGACAGCAGCACCAGCTGCAGGGCGCTCATGGGCAAAAACGGCAGGAACAGGCTCGCGACGGTCACGGACAGCACGTTGCCAAAGTTGGAGCTCACCGTGGTCTTGAGGTACTTGAGCAGGTTGCCGTAGGTGCGGCGGCCTTCGATGATGCCGCGCTCGAGCACGCCCAGGTCCTTCTGAAGCAAGATGATATCGGCGGATTCCTTGGCAATGTCGACGGCCGAATCGACCGAGATGCCGCAATCGCTCGCGCGCATGGCGGCGGCGTCGTTGATGCCGTCGCCCATAAAGCCCACGGTGTGGCCGAGCAGCTCGCGCATGACGCGCACCAGGCGCACTTTCTGCAGCGGCGAGAGCTTGGCGAACAGATGGGTTTTCTCGGCGCGCTCGGCAAGCTCGGCGTCATCGAGCGCATCGATCTCGGAGCCCAGCAAGACATTGCTCGCGTCGATACCGATCTGCTCGCAGACGGTGGCGGCGACGCGATCGTTGTCGCCGGTCAGGACCTTGACCGCCACGCCCTTGGCCTCGAGGGTGGCGACGGCGCCCGCGGCACTCGCCTTGGGCGGATCGAGGAAGGCCAAAAAGCCCATCAACACCATGTCGCATTCGTCGGCAATGCCAAACTCGCCCACGCAGCGCGGATTGGTCTTCTGCGCCACGGCAATTACGCGTAGGCCCTCGGCATTGAGCCCAGCGACCTGCTGGCGAATCTGGGAGAGCTTATCTTCGGTGAGCGGCTGGGCGATGCCATCGACCTCGACAAAGGAGCAGATATCGAGCATTTCCTCGGCAGCTCCCTTGGTGACCATCTGGGTTTTGCCTTGGGCATCGGCGACAACTACGCTCAGGCGACGGCGCGAAAAATCGAAGGGAACCTCGTCGACCTTGGTATAGCGGTCGCGCAGGCTCTGGCCCAGCATGGAATCGGGCACGACGGTCGAGGGCGTCACGTCGGCACGGTCGATAACGGCCAGGTCGATAAGGTTTTTGAGGCCGGTCTGGAAGAAGCTGTTCAAAAACGCATGGCGCAGCACGCGTGCGTCCTCGTTGCCGTCGGTGTTGAGGTAGCGCTCGAGCACGATGCGGTCTTCGGTGAGGGTGCCGGTCTTGTCGCAGCACAGGACGTCCATCGCGCCGAGGTTTTGGATTGCCGGCAGCTCCTTGACGATAACCTGACGACGGGCGAGGTCCTTGGCGCCCTGCGACAGGCTCGTGGTCACGATGACGGGAAGCATCTGCGGCGTGATGCCCACGGCCACGCTCGTGGCGAACAGCAGTGCGTCGATGACGTTGCCCTTGGTGGCGGCATTGATGGCAAAGACGGCCGGAGCCATAACGAGCATGAGACGTACGAGCAACATGGAGACGCTCGAGACACCGCGGTCAAACGCGCTCTTTTCGCCGCGCCCGTTGAGCATCTTGGCGATGCCGCCCAGGTAGGTGTCCGAGCCGGTGGCAACGACAAGCGCCATGGCGGTGCCGTTTTGTACGGAGGTGCCGGTAAAGACGATGTTCTTGCAGGCGGAGAGTGGCAGCGCGGAGCTGTCGGCACCCTCGACGACAGTGACGGCGGTGGTCTTCTCGACGGCCTCGCTCTCGCCGGTGAGTGCGGACTCGATCACAAACAGGTCGCGCGCGGTGATGATGCGGGCATCTGCCGGCACCATATCGCCGGCAGAGAGGCGGATCATATCGCCGGGGACGAGCTCGTCGAAGGGGATCTCGATGCACTTACCGTCGCGCAGGGCGGTGCAAGTGTTGGAGACCAGGTCCTTAAGGGCCTCGGCCGCATTGCCGCTGCGGGCCTCCTGGATAAACTTCATGCCGCCCGATACCAGCAGCATGATGCCGATAACGATGACCGTGGAGGGATCGCGCTGCGGCTCGGGCACGGAGAGCACGTCGATGTAGAGCGAGACCAGCGCGAGCGCGGCGAGGATGCCGGCGAAGGGATCGATGAACGCGTCAGCGATGCGGCGGGCGAGTGTCTTGGTCAGTGCCTCGATGGTGTTGGGGCCGGAGGCGTCCAGGCGCTCGGTTGCCTGCTCGGCGGTGAGGCCGTTTGCCGTGGCGTCAAGCAGTACGAGAGCGTCCTCGGCGCTATGGGTGGCGGCGAATATGGTGTTCTTGGACAGGCCGGTGTGAGCGGCAGGGCGCGCCGTGCGGCGGCGCTTGGAGATGGCTTTGAGAACCGTGGCGGTTTTGAGCATCAGCATAGGGTCCTCCTTGTTGAAGGGAGTTAGCGTACGTGTCGTATTTGCTTCAAAAAACCTAGATGTCGCTCACGTCAAGCTCTTGAGCCCACAAAGGGTGCAGTGCGCCTTTGTGGTGGTTTTGGCGATCTGCCGGTGGCGTTTATGCGTGTGCGGAGTCCTCGAGGCGTGCCGAGGGCGACATGCAGGTTTTTCGACTAGGACTGCCTTCCATGGCACACCTCCCTAAGGCCGGGCGCAGCGCGCTTTGGGTATCTCGTACCCCTTTTTAATCCGCCCGTATTTTTGATGAGAAGATTTGCCATGTCAACCCCATTGTTCGGAAAACCATTCCCCCTGACAAAGCCTTTACAGAATGGCGTGGTCTCAAAGCGCGCCCGCGTCGACGCTTCGCCTGCGCTAAACTGGAGGGCACGTACGCGATTACGAGAGGAGCCCGCATGGAGGCTTACAAGCAAGAGTTCATCAAGTTTATGGTCGAGTCCGACGTTCTTAAGTTCGGCAGCTTTACGCTCAAGAGCGGCCGTCGGTCCCCGTTTTTTATGAACGCCGGCGCTTACGTGACGGGCTATCAGCTCAAGAAGCTGGGCGAGTATTACGCCCAGGCCATCCACGATAACTTTGGCGACGACTTTGATGTGCTGTTTGGACCGGCCTACAAGGGTATTCCGCTGGCCGTCGTGACCGCCATTGCCTACCACGAGCTGTATGGCAAGGAGGTCAAGTACTGCTGCGACCGTAAGGAGGCCAAGGACCACGGCGCCGACAAGGGCAACCTGCTGGGCTATGAGCCCCAGGATGGCGACCGCGTGATTATGGTCGAGGACGTCACCACCAGCGGCAAGTCCATCGACGAGACCTATCCCCAGGTCAAGGCTGCTGCCGATGTCGAGATTAAGGGCCTGATCGTGTCTCTCAACCGCATGGAGGTCGGCAAGGGCGGCGTGACCACCGCGCAAAAGGAGATCGAGGCCAAGTACGGTTTCCCCGTCGCGAGCATCGTCTCCATGGCCGAGGTCGTCGAGACCCTCTACAACCACGAGATCGACGGCAAAGTCGTCATCGATGACGAGCTCAAGGCCGCCATCGACGCCTACTACGAGCAGTACGGAGCTCGTTAGTTACGGCGTTTTACCAAACGCCGTAACTGCTCGACGCTGCGCGCCGCCCAGGGCGACAATTTGTCATTCAAAAGGCAGGGCATGACCAAGAAGGTCTATGCCTTGCCCTTTTCATGCCAACTTGTTCGCCCTGGACGTCGCTCGCTCATATGACCCAATCCGCTGTCAAGAGCCACAATGGCCCCGCCGACCGCTTGCAATCGGTCGGCGGGGCCTGCCGTTGAACCCGTCCCGGTCCGCCCCCGGCATGTCGTCGACGCCTTCGGCTCAGTCTCATATCCGCGGATACCGCTCTGGCGGCCCGCAATCCTCTCCTTCGGCGGGGGTTCCCAAGTCTGTCGACGCGAATGCGGCGACCGCCGCGCGCACAGCGAGAACGGGGGTATCCCCGAAGGCTGCCCGGCTCGCCGGGACGGGGGCTATGTCTCTTCGCCGGCCTCCCGGCACATCATGCCGAGGGCCCACAGCCACCTCACGAGCTCGGCGGCGGTGGCGGCGTTCGCCTTCGCCTGGGGCATGCCCCTCTCGAGCATCTCCTCGCGTCGCCGGAGCAGGCGCTCGGACCCCTTCCTCCCGTGCATCCTTATCTCGAGCGGGACTCCGGAGCCCTTGGGCATCAGCTTGGGCTGGTGCCCGGCCTGGGCGTAGCGCCAGGACCCCTCGACCGCCAGCCTCCTGACGAGCGCGTTGCCGGCCCCGCTGATTCCGCCGAGCCGCACGGAGTCGGCGCTCGACCTCTGCTTCGGGGCGAGGCCGAAGTAGGCCGTCACCTGCCTGCCGGAGCGGAACCTCGAGAAGTCGCCGACCTCGGACGCGAAGGCGGCGGCGAGCACGAACCCGCACCCCTTGATGGACTGGAGCGCCTCGACCTCGGCCGAGAGGGGGCCCGCCGCGACAGCGGCCCTGTACTCGGCGAGGAGGGCCTCCCTTGCCTCGTCGGCCGCCTCGACCTCGTTCCTCAGCGCCGCCAGCGCCCGGATGCCGCCGTCGTCGGCGGGCCGCACCTTGTCGAGCCACCTGAGGAAGCCGTACGTCCAGTACTTTCGGGGGTTTCCCGCCGGCGTCGTGCCGCCGTAGACGTGGCCCCGGCGGGCGAGGAACGCTAGGAGCCGCTGCTTCTGCTTCGCCGCCGCGAGCCTGGCGGTCGCCGCGTCGTGGGCGGCGGCGAGGTCCCTGAGCCCCTCGATCTCGGGGGACGGCACCCATACCGGGGTGACGTCGTGCGACAGTATCGCCTTGGCCATCCTGGCCGCGTCGTTGCGGTCGTTCTTGGACGAGAGGTCGGCCGCTGACCTCGGGACCTTGGAGACGGCCGCGACGACGCAGTCGACGCCGAGGGCCGACAGCTCCCTCTGCGGCGCGAAGCCGAGGTAGCCGCTCTCGTAGGCGGCGAGCGACGGGCCCGGGAAGCCCGACATCCACTCTGCGACCTCGCCCCACGGGTTGCCGCGGAACCTCCTCGCCACGGCCTCGCCCGTCTCCGCGTCGAGCGCGCAGACGGTGGTGGACCTGAGGTGTACGTCCATTCCGAAGGCGGTAGAATATCTAGGCACGGGAGCCTCCCAACCTCGTTGCGGCGCGGCTGCGCCTCTGGCACTTCAACAACATTGTCGCAGCCCCGACCCGAGGTCACGAGCGGGGGCTCCTGTCGTTTCCGTGCCCTCGGATTGGGTCATAGTGTCTGTCGTTGCCAAAACATCGGCACTCCCGTTGCTGGCAAGGGGTGGCACTTGGGGACGTTCCTTTTCTGCTGGCAGTTTGGGACACTCCTGATGTAGTCATTGGGGACGTTCTTGTTTGACTAGTCGTTTAAGAACGTCCCCAATGACTACGTACTCTCGTTAGATAAGCGTCAAAGAATCCTCGCTCGTCGCTACTTGAGCCCGGGCAGGCGGGTGTACGGGAACGAGCGCTCTAAGAACTCGGAGCAGCGGGCGTAATCTTTGGCAAAGTAGCTGCTATAGAGCGAATCGAGTACGTATTGCACGGCGATGTGGCTGGCGAACTGCGTGATGCGATGCGTCATGCTCTCGTGATCGCTCACCGTGAGATAGGCGGCAAAGCCGGGGTGAATGCGGGCGCAGTACGGTGTGCCGATGACGATGACCGGGACATGTCGACTGTAAAGGATCGGCAAGATCTCCCTGAGGTTGGGGGCAAGGCCGCTGTAGGAGATAACGATTGCCACATGGTCGGGGCCCGAGGCGAGCGCCGTACGCACCTGCGCCTCGACACTGTCGTGGCACGTCGCGCTTTTGCCGGCGGAAAGCAGGCGATCGCGGAACATTCCCGCTGGATACAGATTATGCGAGCCCGTGTAGATGTCCACGGTGCCGGCGCGCATGACGAGCTTGGCGGCCTGGTCGAGCTGTGTGGGGTCGAGCAGCTCCTGCGTTTCGGCCAAAGTGGTCTGATAGAGCCCCTCCATGCGCTCCATAACCTGCGCGGGGGTGGACGTGGCGTCGAAGGGAAAGTTGATATCCACGTCGCGTCGGTTACCCGCCTCGGTTGCCAGGCGGATGAGCTCGACCTTGAGGTCCTTAAAGCCTTCGAGGCCGAGCTTTTTGCAAAAACGGTGCACGCTCGCAACGGAAACGTTGGCGCGCGCGGCAAATTCCTTAATAGAGAGCCCGCGGATGTCCTCGCCCATGGCAAGGGCCGAGATGCCGAGCTGTTGCTCGGTAGGGGTAAGGCCCTGCGCCTCGGAAATCTTGCGTTTGATATCCATACGAACTCCCACACTTGCCAAACCTACCAAAAAGGGACAGGTTTATTTTGGCAGGTTTTGCCTGCAAAGGGTAACGGGACCGAGGATGCCGCTCGGGGCGACGGGTTCGGTGAGGGCGAAGATGTCGGGAATCGCATGATCGAGCGTGTTGATGACGTCGACGGTGAGTTCGTGCGTGCCGGCGGCAAGAGGATCGATGGCAAAGCGATAGGGCGGACAGATGCGTGTGCCGAATGGGTGTCCGTCGAGCGTAAGTGTCGCGACTTCGTAGACATCTCCCAGGTCGATTGTGGCATCGGCAAGGTCGTTCGCCAGCTCGAACAACGTGCGATAGCGGAACGTCCCGCATGCATTGGGGAATCGCTCGGCCGTGAGATCGCACAAGTGCTCGAGTTCCTGCGGGGCGCCAAAGGTTCCGCCGCCGGCAGGGGAGAGGGCGACGGTCCAAGGGCCGTTGATGTCGAGGGCGAGCGCATCGCTCGAGCCCATGTCCGCGCCGTCCCCGGACTCAAGCTCGCCGTCCGTCTCCAAGGCAACGAGGCAGCTCTCGAAGGGTGCGAGCTCAAGCGTTCCGTCGAACGCAACGGGATCGGTGCCATTCAACAGGTCGAGGCGCGTGCCGCAAAGTCGCTCGCCTTGCGCGAGCTTAACTGTGCAGTCGATGCGCTCGTGCGGGTGCTCGTTGACCAGCATGACGTAGGTCTCGCCGGCGCGCTCGTAACGAAGCGCGCGCAGCCAGGACTGGGGTGTGTCGGTGACAACCGTCTGCAGCCCAACGCTCGCCAGCACGCCCGCCATATCGGCAAGCGGAGTCGCTGCAAGTTCACCCAGTTCAACCACGCCATCCGCGTCGTAAAACGCGCCAGGCACTTCATCGACGGCGAGGACCATAACGCCCGCCGCCATCATGCACCTTACGGCCTGCGCCGTCGCCGAGCCAATAAATGAAGCTCCTGGCATAACAAACGCCTGGTAGCGGCAGCCGTTTACGGTAAGCATTCCATCGGCAATTGAAACCTCGTAACGGTCCTCATCCTCAAAAGCCTCGGCGGGCACAAAATCAAAGTCGATCTGCGCACGCGTGAGCTCGGCAGCCACGCGCTCGATAGGCATGGCGCTGCCGGCCCATTCGGCATCGGCATGGTACAGGATGGCGACGGGACGCGTGGCGCCGCCTCCCGAAAGCAGCGTGGCCGTGCGGTTCATATAGCTCATGAGCTGGCAAAAGTGTGGCCATTGCGGATTGTTGCCGTGCGCGTAAAAGTGCGGCGGGCAGTCCCAATCGGGGAAGGGCGCCATGCTAAACGCATGCGGCGTAAACCAGTTAATACCGCGGACGAGCATGTGGTCGGCGATCCATTTCATCTCGCGCAGGCCCTCGCGCCAACCGAAGGCGCCGAAGACCTCGGCCATGCAGCGCCCCTGCTTTTTTGGGTCGAGGCGCGCGGCCGAAGAGCCCAGCTTGGCAAGTGCGTAGGTAAAGAACTCCATGTTCCACGCGCCGTGGAAGTAGCTGTAGCGCCCGTGGTCGATGCCGGGGGCGAGCTGGTTGATGACAACGTCGATGCCCGCCATATCCTGCCCGGCGACTGCGCGGAAGTAGTGCCCGGCGCCCTGGCCCAGGCGCGTGTGGCAGCTTTTGTCCTCGATCACATGTCCGATGTGCATGACGCCGTGCTCACGGCACCAGTCGCCAATTTGCTCGTCAAAGCATGCGCGGTAGAGTTGCGTGGCAATGTCCATGTAGGCGTGACGGACTCGGGCGCCATCTGCCTCGCGTGTCCAAAGGCGGTGTAGCTCAGCAAGCCAGCTCGCGCCCAACGCCTCGTGCAAACGGCGGGCAAGCTCGTCCGACCAGGGCAGTGCCATGTCGCCGCGTCCGATAAAGCTGCTGGTAGAAGCATCGTCGAGAGCCGTGCCCTTCTCGTTCATAAAGCCGGGCTCATCGGTAAAGAAGCCCAGGATGGTGCGGCCGAATTCGTCGCCCAGATGCACAAACGTGGGCTCGTAGACGGCGTCGATGAGCATGCGGCACGAGGCGGCGTCGACCATGTTGATGTACTCATCGCGAAAGCCAGTTTTTTGGCTGGTGACGTAGAGCTCGACGGTGGCGATGCCGTCGGGGGCGTCAAAACGCAGGCGGGCGGGGGTGCCGTCGGTCTGCTCAAGAGTGATTTCAAGATTGAGCGGTGCGCCGGCGGCGTCGAAAGTCGCCACGCCCACAAAGCGCTCCGTGGGATCCATAAGATTGCCGAGCTTAATGACCGTGGACGGCTGGGGACCAACGACCGTAACCGTGCGATGTTTGAGCACGGTCTTCCTAAGCGCGGGGTCGACGTTCTCGCCCGCAAGCGCGCCGTTGGCGTAGCCCGTGGGGAAATGGGCGTCGTCGAGCAGCCAGATCTTCAACCCCAAGCGCTTGCACTCGCCGATGATAAAACGCAGGTCAGCCCACCAGCCGTCGCGACAAAACTCGGGGTGCGTGCGTGATTCGAGGCAGACCTCGCGGATGTCCGCACCGGCAATCTGCTCCAAGTATTCGGTAATCGTCTCGCGCGCCTCGCCCTTGAGCCACAAGAACGGAAGCACATGGTTGTCGTATGCCGTCATATCCACTCCTCTAAAACCAACCTTTTAAATCGATTGAAGTCAGAGTACGCCGAGCGCGCCGTCCTGCTAATATCAAAACCACAGCAGAATATGACCGAATCAACGATTGTGATGCCATGGATCTTACGCATTTAGACAGCCTTCTGCTCGAGCTGACCGACAGCGAGCGTGCTTACCACGCAGGCGCCCGCTATGACTGGAATGATGCGTTCAGCTGGGATCATCAGCAGGGTATCGGTGAAAAACATATCCATAAAATCGGTGACCCGACGCAAGCCTTGCACCAAGAAGGCATGCCCGAGGGTCTATCAATCGTGCGCAACTCGCGCTTCAACCCTGTACCGGAGCATGTGCACGATTATGTCGAAATCAGCTATGTCTATCGCGGGCACGCGCCGCAGGTCGTCAACGGCGAACAGCTTACGCTTGCTCAAAACGAGGTGCTCTTGCTCGACGCGGCCTGTCCACATGCCGTGGGCGAGCTCGGCGAGCATGACATTATGCTGAGCATCGTCATCTCGCGGCCGATGTTGCACCGCAGCCTAGAGCAGAGCCTGTCGCCGTCAAGCACCGTCTCGCAGTTCCTCATTAATGCCCTCAATGACGAAACCGACCACCGCGGTCATGTGCATTTCCGCACGGGCAACAGCCGTCGCGTGCGCCGATATATGCAGGAGATGCTGTGCGAGCTTCTGGAGCCGACGGCGGCGAGTCCCCAGATCGTGTCGAGGCTGTTTGAGTTGCTGTTGGTTGAGCTGATGCAAAGTTATGAGGCCGCACTGCTGCAAGCGGGCAAACCTGCACTTCCCTCGGCGCAGGTCGCGGCCGCCGTGGGCTACATTGAGCGCCATGCCTGCGATTGTTCGCTCGAGGACGTAGCTCGCCACCTCCATCTGAGTCCCAACTACGCAAGCGCGCTGCTCAAACGGCAGACGGGACGCACGTTTATGCAGCTCGTGCAGGAGAGTCGTCTAACACGCGCGGCAACACTGCTCGACGCCGGCTCCACTGCGGAAGCCGCGGCGCGCGAGGCCGGCTACGCCAACATGAGCTTCTTCTACAAAAAGTTTGCCGAGCGCTATGGCTGCGCGCCGGCAGCGTATCGCCAGCGTTTGCCCAGATAAAACCGACCAAAATAAACCTGTCCCTTTTTGGCAGGTATCAGGAAGTGTCAGAGCTGGGGCGGCGGCGGGGTGCCGCTGCGAAAAGAAGTGTCGGGTTTGGCATCCCCGCCCTTGCCCGTCCCGCGCGTGGGCGATACTCGGCTTATCGACCCGCGATGCAAAGGAGATGCTCATGGCAAACATCAAGTTCCCCGAGGGTTTCTATTGGGGTGGCGCCACCGCCGCCAACCAGTTTGAGGGTGCTTGGAACGTGGACGGCCGCGGCCCTTCCGTCGACGACCACTTCCTGGGCGGCAGCTACAAGGAGCCGCGCCAGATTACGATCGACATCGACCCCAACCGCTTCTACCCCAATCATGACGGTATCGATTTCTACCATCACTACGAGGAGGACATCGCGCTGTTTGCCGAGATGGGCTTCAACATGTTCCGCATGTCCATCTCTTGGAGCCGTATCTTCCCCAACGGCGACGACGCTGAGCCCAACGAGGCCGGCCTCGCCTTCTACGATCGCGTTTTCGACTGCCTGCGTGCTCACAATATCGAGCCGCTCGTGACCCTGTCGCACTACGAGATGCCCTATCATCTGGTCGAGAAGTACAACGGCTGGGCGAGCCGCGAGCTCATCGGCTTCTTTGAGAAGTACTGCCAGACCGTCTTCGACCGTTACCAGGACAAGGTCAAGTTCTGGCTCACCTTCAACGAGATCAACTGCGGCGCCCAGGACATGGGCAACCTCTTTGAGACTAGCATGATCCAGGGCTTTGAGGGTCCGGCTTCGGCGGTCCACGCCACGCCGCAGGCCCGTATGCAGGCCCTGCATCACCAGTTCGTGGCCAGCGGCCGCGTCGTGCGCTACGCCCACGAGCACTACCCGCAGTTCAAGATGGGCAACATGGACTGCTTCATCCTCTCCTATGCCGCCACGTGCGATCCGGCCGACGTGTTCGCCACGCAGCAGGAGATGAATACCATGAACTGGTACTGCTCCGACGTGCAGGTGCGCGGCAAGTACCCGTTCTATGCCAAGCGCTTCTGGGCCGAGAACGATGTTGAGCTCGTGATGGAGGACGGCGACCTGCAGGATATCGCCGACGGCAAGGTCGATTTCTACACCTTTAGCTACTACATGTCCGGCACCGTGGGCACGCACAAGGACCACGAGATGACCGAGGGCAACATGACCTTTGGCGGCAAGAACCCCTATCTGGAGTCCACCGATTGGGGCTGGCAGATCGATCCTCTGGGCCTGCGCATCGCCCTCAATGAGATTTACGCCCGCTACGAGATTCCGCTGATGGTGGTCGAGAACGGCATGGGCGCCTACGATGAGGTCGAGGAGGACGGCTCCATCCACGACCCGTATCGCATTGCCTACTTGCGCAGCCACATCAAGGCCATGGGCGAGGCCATTGCCGACGGCGTCGACCTGATTGCCTACACCTGGTGGGGCCCTATCGACCTGGTTTCCGCCGGCACGGGCGAGATGCGCAAGCGCTACGGCTTCATCCACGTCGATAAGTACGATGACGGCACCGGCACCTACGAGCGCCGCCGCAAGGGCAGCTTCTTCGCATATCAGAAGATCATCAAGTCCAACGGTAGCGAGGGCCTGGAGTAATTGAGTTCCGGCGATTGAGTCCCGGCGTTCTGCCGAACGCCGAACCGGCAGCCGATTACGTGACCACCGACGTCAATGACGACGGCATCTGGAACGCTTTTGTTCACCTGGGGCTTATTGAGGATTAATCGACAATATGAGCACCGCTGGGGAAAAGGTTTTGGGAAGGGCTCGGAAGGGCGTGCGATTCGAGCCCTTGCCTGAGTATTTTGGTCATTTGGCACTATAATCACCATAGGCATGCGCATAACGTTGCGCTTAATCAAGAGGAGAAAACGTATGGGTCTGTTTGATATGTTCAAGAAGAAGGCTGAGCCCGCGGCTGCCGCTGCTCCGGCCTCCATCTCTGCTTCTGCTGGCGCCGACGTGCTGTGCTCGCCCGTCAAGGGCAAGGTCATCAAGATGGCCGACGTGCCCGATCCCGTCTTTGGTGGCGAGGTTCTGGGCAAGGGCTGCGCCGTGTGGCCCGAGGACGATCTGGTCTACGCTCCCTGCGACGGCAAGGTGACCGTCACCATGGGTCACGCCGTGGGTCTGCAGTCCGATAGCGGCATCGAGGTCCTGGTGCACGTTGGTGTCGATACCGTCAACATGAACGGTGACGGCTTCGAGGGCTTCGTCAAGGCCGACGACGTCGTGAAGGCCGGCCAGCCCATGCTCAAGATCGACCGCGCCAAGATTGCCGCTGCCGGCTACAAGGACTGCGTCGTTGTGGCCGTGTCCAATACCGCCGAGTTCGCCGACGTCGAGCTCGCCGTCGAGGCCGACTCCGCTGTCGCCGCCGGCGATGCCATCGTCAAGGTCGTTCGCAAGTAAGCTGCGGCATCCAGAGGGTGTTTTGGGGTGGTCGAATTGTCCGACCACCCTTTTTTATTACAATGCGGCGGAACGTTTTATTGCGCGTTGGGCGGACCGGTAAACCGTTCGGACGTTAAATCGAGCCGACTGCGCCCTTGCTTTGCCGGGGGTGTTCGTTAGCGGCTAGTATGGCCTTATTGTTACGACGTGCGCCGCGCAGGGAAAGTGGCGCCGCTTGTTGGGAGGAATGTCATGAAAAAGAGGCTGCTGCTTGCGCCCCTGATGGCTGTTCTGGTCGCGTGCGTGGTTGTGCTTTCCGGCTGCGGGGGTCCTTCGGTTGAGGAGCTCATCACCGAGGACCTTACGACGCAGTTTGACGAGGTCAAGAACGGTGGCGACGACTTCCTCGCCGGCCTGGAAGAGGCCTCGGGCGACGAGTTCAAGCAGTTGGGTATCGATCCCAAGGAGTACGCCAAGAGCTATCTCGAGGGCTTTGACTACAAGATTGGCGACGTGACGGTCGGCGAGGACAAGGGCACCGCAACTGCCGAGGTCACCATTACCTGCAAGTCCATGAACCAGATCGTTGAGGATTTTGCCACCCAGTACCAGGAGAAGGTCACCGCACTCGATTCGATGCCTTCCGATGACGAGCTGTACAAGATGGCCGGTCAGGTTATGGTCGATGTGACTAAGGCTGCTAAGACCAAGGACACCACGGTCACCTTCAAGTACTCCTGCAATGACGATGGCGAGTGGTCTGCCGACGATTCCGCAACCAACGAGATGATGAACGCCATGATGAGCTAGTCCGTTGCGGCGTTTTACCAAACGCCGCAACTGCTCGACGCTGCAAACGCCCCTAAGCGGCAATCTGACGTTCAATTTCAAGGGCGCGACCAGAAGGTCAGCGCCCTTTCATTTCACGTCACCTTGCTCGCTTAGGGGCGTTTTCGCTGTCCGTCCTCTACCCGCGACGTAGTCATTGGGGACGTTCTTAAACGACTAGTCGTTGGGGACACTCTTCGAACAACGGCGTTGCCATCGCTGCCGAAGGTGGCACTTGGGGACGTTCCTTTTCTGCCGGCAGTTGGGGACACTCCTTGCATAAGCGTTGCATCGAATGCTCGGGAAAATACGACCCGGTATTTGGGCGAATAGTGGGTTGTGGTTTCCGGATGGGGTGGGTTGTGGAAAGTGCGACCCGGAAAATCGCTCTGAAACGGGATGCCGTTTCCCCAACAGGCCACAAACGGAAAGCGCATCCCATTCCGGAGCTCCAAAACGGGACGCGCTTTCCGCGCAGAAGAATTGTCGCAGCCGCGTTAAGCGCCGGCTTCGTTACTCGCCCAGAATCAGTGTCGCGAGCTCTGCCTGGGTGTCCACCACGTAGTCGGCGCCGGCGGCCTCCAGCTCTGCGCGGCCGCGGAAGCCCCAGCTGACGCCGGCGCTCTTAAGGCCGGCGTTGTGACCGGTCAGAACATCGACATCCGAATCGCCCACATAGAGCGTGGTCGCCGGGTTGGCGCCCAGCTCCTTCATTACATGTAGCGTGACGGGCGCTTCGGGCTTGGGCGGAAAAGCGTCGACACGGCCCTGGACCAGTGCAAAGCGGTCGGGGCCAAAGTACTTCTCGATAAGCGGCACCGCCGAGACGTGGTCCTTGTTGGTGAGCACGGCAAGCTGCACACCCGCGGCGCGCAGACGGTCGAGCATCTCAATCGTGCTGGCGTAGGGGGCGGTGTGATCCTCCTTATGCTCGCCGTAATAGGCCCTAAACTCGGCAAGCGTCTGCTCAAACATACGGCCGTCGCCCACGTACTCGGCGGGCATAAAGCGCTCGACCAGCTTGAGCATGCCGTTTCCCACCTTGTAGCGGTACTCGTCCACGGCAAACGTGGGCCAGCCGTGCGTCTCGCAGGTATGGTTGCCGGCGGCTGCCAGGTCCTCGAGCGTGTTGAGGATGGTGCCGTCCAGGTCAAAGATCACATGGGAAAAAGCTGCTGCCATGAAAACTCCCGTCATTGGGTTTCAAAACGCACCCCATAATACTGGGCTTCCGCGTTGGGCGTGCTTGGAATCTGAACATCTCCAGAGACATCAGGCCACATCGCGCCGACCGTGCGGTTCCGCCCTAGCAAATTCTCGGCAGCTGCTCTCCTACGAGCATGTCGAGGATACGGGTCGATCCCCAGCCGGTGCGTACGCGCACGGCGGGTCGAGCGTCCGATCCAAGCGGCAGCACGCGACCGATGATGGCGGCATTCTCGCCGTAGCGCGCGGCACGCATGGCCGCCAGCGCGGCATCGGCCTGCTCGGCCGGCACGACGGCAACCATCTTGCCCTCGTTTGCCACCTGCAGAACGTCGTAACCGAGCATCTCACATGCCGCCTGCACGTCGGGGCGCACGGGCACGGCATTCTCGTCGATCTCCATGGCAACGCCGCTGGCCTGGGCAAACTCGTTGAGTGTGGATGCCAGGCCGCCGCGCGTGGGGTCGCGGAAGCAGCGGGTGTCGGGGGCGGCGGTGAGCACGTCGGCAATCAGATGATTGAGCGGCGCAGCGTCGCTTTCGATGTTGCTTGAAAACGCCAGGCCCTCGCGCTGACTCATGATGGCGATGCCGTGGTCGCCTAGCGTACCCGATACCAGGATGGCGTCGCCGGACCGACAGTTTGCACCGCTGAGCGCTATGCCCGCGGGCACTTCGCCCACGCCGGCGGTATTGATGTAGACGCCGTCGGCACCGCCACGCTCGACCACCTTGGTGTCGCCGGTGATAATCTTCACGCCTGCCTCGTGTGCCGTTTCGGCCATGGTCTGCACAATCTGGCGCAGCTTGTCCATGGGATAGCCCTCTTCGAGGATAAAACCGCATGAGAGGTAGCGCACGTTAGCGCCCGAGGTCGCGACGTCGTTGACGGTTCCACATACGGCGAGACGGCCGATATTGCCGCCGGGGAAGAACTGCGGCGTTACCACAAAGCTGTCGGTCGACATGGCGATTCGCCCGCTTGCGGGCAGCGCGGCGACACCGGCATCGTTGCCCGCAAGCAGCTCGGGCGATCCAAAGGCATCCAGAAAGACCTCATCGATAATGCGCTTCATCATCTGGCCGCCGGAGCCGTGGCCCAACAGGACAGTGCTATCGGTAACGCTATGGGACATATCGAAAACTCCAATCGAGGGTGGTGCCGGTGTGCGGGTGCGTCTGGGCTAGTCGCGATAGCGGTAGTACGCCGCGCAGCTGCCTTCGGAGCTCACCATGCAGGGGCCGACGGGGTGTTCGGGCGTGCAGGTGCGGCCAAACAACGGGCAGTCGCTCGGCGTGATGGCACCGCGCAGCACGTCGCCGCAGCGGCACCCGCGCGGCTCGACCGTCGCCTCAACGGGCACATCGAAGCGGGCGCGCGCATCAAAGCATGAGAACTCAGGGCGGATGGAAAGACCCGAGTTGGCAATCGGTCCCAGCCCGCGCCACGTGGTGTCGCACGGCTCAAATACCTGCTCGACCAGTTGGCGCGCCACGGGATTGCCGTCTGTGTTGACGCCACGGCGGTAGGCGTTATCGATCGCCGGCCTGTTCTCGACAACCATCTGGACCAGCATGCAGATGCCCTGCAGAATATCGACCGGCTCAAACCCGGTGACTACGCCGGGGGTCTCGAACTCATCGACCAAAAACCCAAAGGGTGCCAAGCCTGTGATGGTAGCGACGTGACCGGGCAGGATAAAGCCGTCGATGGTCGTTTCGGGGTCGTTGGAGATCGCACGCAGGGCCGGCGGCGTGGTCTTGTGAGCGCAGTAGACCGAGAAGTTCTGGAGCCCGCGTGCGTCGGCCTCCAGGATAGCGGCGGCAATGGTGGGCGTTGTGGTCTCAAAGCCGACGCCCATAAAGATGACCGGACGTTCGGGATTTTGCTCGGCAACGTCGAGCGCGTCGAGCGGAGAGTAGACGATGCGGATATCGCGCCCCGCCGCCTTTTGCGCGGCAAGCGAGGTGGACGATCCGGGCACGCGCATCATGTCGCCAAAGGTGGTGATGATGGCGCCGTCCATGTTGGAAAGCGCGATTGCGTGATCGATGTCGCGGTTGGCGGTGACGCAAACGGGGCACCCCGGGCCGCTTAGCAGTTTGAGTCCCGTCGGCATAATGGAACGAAAGCCATAGCGGCCAATGCTCACGGTGTGCGTACCGCAGACTTCCATAAGGTTGATGCTGCGGTTGCCGACAAGCTCATGAATGCGATCGATGAGCTCGCGAGCCAGCTTGGGGTTGCGAAATGCCGAAAAGTCGATACCGGAGCGAACCGGCTGCGCCGCCGCCACTAGTATGCCTCGGCCGGGTTGGTGGCGAGCTGGTCCTCTTCTGCCAGCTCGGTCATGGTATTGACGAGCTCGAGTGTCTCTTGGGCTTCCTGCTCGTCGACAATCTGAATGCCAAAGCCGGCGTGCACGAGAATATAGTCGCCTACCTGTGCCGTCGGCACGAGGCGCAGCGAAACGGGACGCTCGATGCCCATCATGTTGACGGTCGCCTTAAGGTCGTCGTCGCGTTTGACCACTTTACCGGGAACGGCAAGGCACATAATGTTCCCCTTTTATACGTTTTGCGCTGGATAGGCGCCTAATTACCCATCAGTTGATGGTAGCGCTCGCGGGAGTCACGAGCAAACGCGTTACACCTGTGAGACGGCGGCGCGCAGGCTGGCAAAACAGCCTATCGCGATACTGTCTGCGCGAGGCGAGCGCGAGCGATGGCGGCCTGACCGTAGGCGATGCAGCCGTCGTTGACGGGCACGGCGTGGGGGACCAAGACGGCAAGACCGGCGTCTTTGAGTTCATGGGTTAGGAGCTGAAGCAAAAGTCGGTTCATAAACACGCCGCCCGAGAGCGCGACGGTATCGACGTCTTCGCGCGCGCAGATTTCGCGTGCGATTCGTGCTGAAGAGCGCGCGATGGCGATATGGAAGTCGAGCGCGAGCCTGTTGACGGAAATGCCGGCCTCGATTCCACCCAAAAGCGCCTTAAAAAGCGGTTTTTGGTCCAGAACAAGGAGATTGTTAGAGGCCGTCTGGACAGTTAGTTCAGATTCGTATTCTTTAGAGTGGCTCTGGGTGGTAAAAGTCGTCTGTGAGGATTCCAAATGGGTCGATTTGGGGCCTGTGTCGGGAACACTTGCCGCAAATAGGGTGTCTGGAGAGCCTTTTTTGGCCAAATCTGAGGCAAAAATGCCAGAGAGGGGGTTATTAGTTAATACGTATCTGAACAAACTGTCCAGCGGCGTTGAGACGGATGCGGATACGCCCACCTGATTGCCAGCGAAACGGCTGATTTCGCCGTCAAGCGCGCGCCACGCGGCGGCTTCGAGTTCGATGGCGGGCTCGCCTTCGTAGGTTGCCTTGCCGCAGATGCCCAGAATCGCTGCCGCGGCATCAAAGAGACGCCCCATGCTGCTGGTACGCGGGCTGTTGATGCCGCGCTCGATCATGGTGGCTGTCACGCTGCGCGTTTGCTCGTCGAGGGTGCCCAATAGCCCCGCGGCACCCGGATGCTCGAGCAGGCCGAGCTCGCTCAGCAGGGCAAAGGCATTGCGCCGGGCATCGCGTACGGATGCGGCACCGCCTGGCAGCGCCCAGGCGCGTAGGTGCGCGGCGCGTTCAAAATCGGCAAGGCCGGTGACAAGGAACTCGCCGCCCCAAATGGTCCCATCGGTGCCGGCGCCGGTGCCGTCAAAGGCGATGCCGAGGACGCGTGCATCGGGCGCGAGCTGACGCCCAGCGATGGCCTCGGCCATCACGCTCGCGATATGCGCATGATGATGCTGAACCTCAACAAGCGGCATGTCCTGTTCCTGCGCCTGTTCGCGTGCCCACTGACTCGATAGGTAGCTGGGGTGCAAGTCGCAGGCCAGCGCGGCGGGCGTCAAGTCAAAAAGGTCTTCCAAGCGTATGCGTGCGGCGCTCCAGGCATCGAAGGTCGCGCCGTTTTCGACATCGCCGATATGCTGCGACACAAAACAGGCCACATGGCCGTTGGCGTCCTCGCGCGTGAGCGCGATCGTAGCTTTTTGCTGCGGCCCGCAGGCGAGCACGCAGGGCGTGGTGCTGTCGAGCGCCGGCAACGACAGCGGCCGCGGCGCATATCCGCGTGCACGGCGCACGGGCATGACAGCCCCGTCGACTACGCGTACCACGGAGTCGTCGTAGCGTGAGAGAATCGCACGGTTATTGCCAAGTAGCGCGTCGGCGATGCCGGCGGCAACAAGATGTTCCCATGCAAGGGCATCGTCGGTCTCGATGGGCTCCTCGCTCAGGTTTCCGCTGGTCATGACGAGCGCGTGCGTACCGCGGGCTTCTGCCGCGGCAAGCAACAGATGCTGAAGCGGGGTGTAGGGGAGCATAACACCGAGCTCGGGTAGATCGCGCGCGACGGATGGCGCGAGTGTAAGGGCGTCGGGGGAATCTCCCTCGCCAACAGCATGCCGGCGCAACAGCACGATGGGGCGAATACTGCCGGCCAGCAAGCCGCGCTCAGCGTCGTTGACATGGCACAGGCGTTCAGTATCGGCAAGGCTGCGCACCATAACGGCAAGCGGCTTGTTGCTGCGGCGTTTGCGGCGGCGAAGCTCGGCTACCACCTGCTCGTTGGAGGCGTCGCAGGCCAGGTGGAACCCGCCCAGTCCCTTGATGGCGACGATACATCCGTTGGCCAGCAGCTCGACGCAGCGTTCGATGATGGCATCGCTGGCCTCGCGCGTAGAGCCGACGGCTGGTGTCGCCCCCGAGTCCTCGAGCTCCATGTCGCCCGCCGCCTCTCGCCACGTAATATGCGGTCCACAATCAAAGCAGGCATCGGGCTGCGCATGAAAGCGCCGGTCAAGCGGGTCGCCATACTCTGCGGCGCACTCGGGGCACAGGGGAAAGCGGTCCATCGACGTGGCCGCTCGGTCATAAGGCAGCGATTGGATGATGGTAAAGCGTGGGCCGCAGTTGGTGCAGTTGATAAAGGGGTAGTGAAAGCGTCGGTCGGCGGGGTCGAACAGTTCGCGCAGACAGTCGTCGCACGTGGCGATGTCGGGCGAGACGAGCGTCGTGTGGGCGGTTTGATCCTGCGACGCCACAATGCGAAAGCCCTGCTCGCTGGCGGCGTCCCAGTCGCCGGGTGCCAGGTCCATAAGCTCGACATGCTCAACGCGGGCCGCGGCAGGCGCGTGCTCCGACAACGCGGCGACAAAGCCGTCGAGTGCCTTGACCGAAGCATGCGCCTCGATGTGCACGCCATCGCCCGCGTTGAGCACCCAGCCGCAGATGCCATGCGCCATAGCCTCGCGATACACAAATGGCCGCATGCCAACACCCTGCACAATGCCCGTTACATGGATATGCACATGCCGCATGCGACCCTCTTTCGTTGAAACCTGCCAAAAAGGGACAGGTTTATTTTGGTCGGTAAAACTTCTAAACCTGCCAAAACAAACCTGTCCCTTTATGGCAGGTGCGCTGCGGGAGATCCCGTTACAGCCCCAGGCTCTGCTTGGTGGCGGCGCAGGTGAGCTCGCCGTGCTTAACGCCGCGCAGGCCCAGCAGGCGGTCGGCTAGTTCGTAGACGCGCTCGCCGCGACCCTTGAGCGCCAGGATCTCCAGGCAGTTGTGGTGGTCCAGATGCACGTGCATGGTCGAGACAATCTCGTCGGTGTAGTCGTGCTGCACCTCGTCCAGACGGCGCGTCAGGTCGCCGGTATGGTGGTCATAGATCATGGTGAGCGAACCGATGACCTGCTCGTCGGGCGTGCGCATCTGCTCCTTGGCGATCGAGGCGCGAATCAAATCGCGCACTGCCTCGGAGCGGTTGGCCACGTCACCGCGGCGCGCGATCTGCTCGTCAAAGCGGCGCAGCAGGTCGTCGGGCGCGGTGACCGAAAAACGGACCAGCTCGGAGGTGGATCCGCTGCAACGGCACCCTGCGTCGCCGGTCGGTCCGTGAGAGTGCCCGTGCTCGTGCCCGCAGCCGTGCTCGTGTTCGTGTTCGGACACCCTACACCAGCTTTACGGAGCCGACGGAGTTGTGGTCAGCCTCGATGGCTTCCTCGTAGCCCTCGAGCGCGTCATGCGCCTCGTGCAGTGCGGTCATGGCAGCTTCGAGCTTGGCGCCAATGCGCTCCATGTCAAAATTCTCGGTCGCATGCAGCAGCTGATGGCTCCACTCGTGGGCGAGCTCGATGGTGTCGTCGACCTGCTTGACGCTCATGGCAAGCTGGCTCATGTTCATTCCGACGTCATGCATGGGAAATCTCCTTATGCTCGGGGCAATCCAGTGGTTCAGATTCTACTACGCCCGCACGGGGCGCTACCGCATAAGAAAACGGGTGCGAGTCCGTCTGACCCGCACCCGTTCACTGGGGGCTGTTTGTATCTACCATACTATCCGTGGTCGCATGCGGTGCACCCAGAAGTCCGGCGAGTGGTGCAAAAGCGCTCATGGACGGCGGCTGGACGCCAAAATGTAACCAGCGTATTACAGATGCTTCTCCAGCAGTGCCTGCAGCCTTGCCTTGGGCAGCGCGCCGACCGAGCGGTCAATTTCCTCGCCGTTCTTAAAGACAATCAGCGTGGGGATGCTCATGACGCCAAACTTCATGGCCAGGTCCTGATTGTCATCGACGTTGCACTTGGCTACAGCCAGCTTGCCGGCCAGCTCGTCTGCCACCTCGTCAACGATGGGCGAGAGCGATCGGCAGGGCCCGCACCAGGGCGCCCAAAAATCAACCAGTACGGGAAGGTTGTCGCTAACGACGGAATCGAAGTTCTCGGGGGTAATCTGCTTAATGTCAGCCATGGTGACCTCCATGATGCGACGCGGCTCGGCCGCGTAAAACTCAGTACGACCGTGCTTATACCCAGCGGCCCGCAAAGCAACCACTCGCGGGCGGCTCTTTTATATAATGGTGGGCACGCAAACGATTGGAGAGCGCATGCCCACGTCACAAAGCCAGAAAAAAGAAGCCATCGCCCAGGCGGCCGAGCAGGAGCTTGCATCGCTTGCGGCCCGTGGCGTGCGTATCGCGGGCAACGCGTGCTCGCCGATCGTACTGGTCAAAGGCGATTTGGATGATGCCGAGCGTTCGGGCGGCGAACTTGCCGCCGGCGCGGATGGTGCCGCATTGCGCAAGGCGCTCGGGGCAATCGGTTACGCGCCCGAAGATTTTTGTGTGCTGGCGAGTGTTGCCGGCGCAGGCGACGGAGCTGTGGCGGTGGGCCACGCCCTGCCGTGCGACCTGTTCCGCGAGGCGCTTGAGGCCTTGGACCCCGAGGCGGTGCTGCTGCTCGATAACAGCGCGGCCGATGTCATGCGCGAAACCTACGCCGACATGCTCGTGGCGATTGATGACTTCGACACCGCCATGCTCAAGCCCGGTCTGATCGCCCATGTGCAGGGCCGCCGCGTGCTCGCGCTCGACGGCTTTGAGGCGGCGCTCACTGACAAAGCCGCCAAGCAGCGCATGTGGGCATACATTAAGCAGCTGACCCCGGCGGCTGCACCGCTGTAGCGGATTGGCGCCGGCGAGCGATTGCCTGGCGGGCAAGGCGCGCCTCGAGATCGGCACCGCACTTCTACATCACAGCGCGCAGCTCAAACCGATCGCCGTTAATGCGGATCTGGCAGTTGCCGTTCATGCGCTCCACGGCAAGTTTGATGCTCCTGGTGCCAAAGCCGTGGCCCGCATGCCGGGTCACGGGCATGCCGTCGACCATGCGCGGCGCGCGGTCAAACGTGTTGGAAACTAACAGCAGCAGCTGGGCGTCCTCTAATCGCAGGTCAAAGTCGACGAATCGCTTTCCTTGGGGTGCGGCGCTTGCGGCGGTGATAGCGTTTTCCAAGGCATTTGAGAGCACGCTAAACAGGTCGGCGTCACCTACGTGGATGGTTTCGGGTACGGCGGCGCGCAGGTTGGCGGTAATGCCGTTTCTATTGATATCCGAGTTAAATGACGAAAGCGCGATGTTTACGGTCTCGTTGGCGCAGAAGCGGCGTACGGCGGTGCGATCGCCGGCTTCGCAGAGTTCATCGATGCGTTTGAGCGCCTCGTCGGTGTGGCCCTCCTCAATTAAAGCGGCCAGGCCGCGCAGGAAGTGGCGCATGTCGTGGCGAAGAATCGACAGCTCGCGCCCAGATTGACGCCAAGCCTCGAGCTCTTTGATGGCGACGCTGTCGCGGGTTTCGAGCATCCAGCGCTCTCTCTCGGCGGTTTCCTTTTCTTCGTATTCGCGCAGGTAGACGGCGAGGAACATAAGGTAGAACGCGCAGAGCGCAAATGCCAAAAACTCAACCGTTACCACCGAGCCCGAGTGGAACAGCGTGGTGTAGACGTTGGTGGCATAGTCAAAGACGTAATAGACGAGCGG
>CABUZD010000002.1 GCA_902495945.1 uncultured Collinsella sp. | reverse complement strand
CTCACCCCCGTTGGGGGGGGCACGTTTTGTATAGGGATTGGGTTGCGGCCATTTGGTTGACGGGGCTTGCTCCGGGTTGGGGCGGCGCCGTTGTTTAGGGGGTACACTGGGTAGCGGCTTTTAGTTTATCTACTACCTGATGGGGTGTTTTTGTATGGGTAAGAAGTCTCGAGCTCGGGTTGCTGCGGCGGGAACTCGCAAGGATCCTGGTCGTCGGGTTGCCGAGGGTAAAAAGGCCGATCGTGCTGAGAAGGACAAGAAAGTCGGCGCGCATGCTCATCCTGAGTGGGCGCCTCATTTGAATTCGGCTAGTGAGGATTTGACTGCCAAGTTGTTTACTCTGGTCGAGGTAATTTTGGGCGTGGTGCCCCTTGTGGTTATCGGTTTATTCTTGGCTTCGAAGGACGCCACGAGTGTCGATAAACTCACCGAGGTCTTTTCGCAGGACCCCTCGATGGTGGTCTCGTTTATTTCTGCGTGCTTGCAACCGTTTGTGGCGTACATGCTGTATATGGTCTACCGCAAATACTGCGAGGGTGATGCGGGCTTTGCCGCCGGTAACCTGATCGGTCTTTTGTGCTCCGAGATCCTACTGCTCAATATCCCGGGCGTCATCGGTATGGGCATCTTGCTGTGGCGTGTTTGGCGCAACGTCGCCCCGCACTTTGAGAGCTGGTTGTTTGAACGCCGTGCAATGGGCGTGCTGGCAGACATCGCGGGCTCGCTCGTGATTCTAGCCTTGGCGTTTCTGTGCGCCACCGCCGCCCGCGGTCTCGCGGGCATGTAGTCTGTCCTCACCGACCACGGAGCGCAGGGCAACTGCCGGCCTTACCGCTCCGGGCGTCAGACCCGCGGCGCATCCCTTTCCCTCTCGCTCACGGCTTCGCAGAGTCGCGCGAGGCAAAGGCATACGCCGCGGGTCTGACGGCGCGGGCTTGCCAGCGAGTTTTGGCTCATAGATTGGTTTGTGTGCCGCCCCTTTTGGGGCGGCACGTTTTTGTATGGGGTCCCTGTCTTCACAATTTCCGTCAAGTTTTTGGTTAGATTTTGGTCAGTTGGTGTAAGGGTGGAAGGCCAAAAGATTGCTGGCGAAAAAAGCTCAGAGAAAGTGCTGGTAGGGGAGTTGTTGAGGTTTTCGACAGCTTTTGAGCAAAAGAAACTTTGTGGCTATTGCCGGCGATTGCGTTGTCGCGGTCATGGCGGTGCGGGATGCTGGTCGTAAGCGTCGAATGCTCCGATTTTGGAGGCCAGCATGGATCTGTTTCTTGAGACTCCGCAGCAACAAGCCGAGCGCATGTTGCGTCAGCAGCAACGACTCATGGAGATACAAATGCAAGGGGCGGCAGTCCAGCCCTTTGCGCAAAATGTCGTGCCCGCTGCTGTACCTGCAGCTGTGCCCGGGTGTGAATCGGCGCCAGAGGCCTATTCCGTACAGCAAGATTCATATGCGCAGGAGCTCGCGTTCGACAAGCGTCGTGCGCGTCGTCGCCGTGTGGGCCAGCGCTTGCGCACATTGGCGATGATCGTGCTCATCCCGTTAGGGCTTGCGGCCATCTTTCTGGCGTCGTATGCCCTCACGTGCATCCTCAACGGCGCATCGCCCAACGAGGTGCTCCAACATCTGTCAGCCCTCGGCCAGCGCCTAGGCGACGTCATGACAACCATTCGCACCGGCTGGGAGAGCTAGCGTTTTAGCGTCCGCGGCTCTAAGAGAAATTTGTCTGCAAGGCAGTGGGTGATCCGTGCGTGTGGCGGGGTAAGATTGATCGCGGTTTTGATTGGTGCTCGATTGGGTTTGTTGGGCGGAGTTTATGTCTGCTATTGATATTGTGCTTGTTGCGATCGCCTTGGTGGCGGTGGGGGTTGCTGTGGCTTGCGCCCTCCAGCTCAAGAGCCTGCGTGCCGAGTTGCGGGAGCGTGGCGACAGTAGCGCGGAAACGCTGGCAGCACTCGAGCAGGCCAACAACGCGCTCGATGCCCTGAACGTCGCGCTGGCCGAAACTCGCCGCACGGCCAATGCCATCGCGCAGCAGCAGACGACAGATGCGGCCGTGGAGCAGCAACGTTACCTGACCATCGCACGTGAGTTTTCGCAAGCTGGTGACCGGATGGATGACCTGCGCTGCGAGACGGCCCAACAGCTCGGTGCCAACCGCGAGGGCATCGAGCACCGCCTGGACAAGGTGCGCGAGACGGTCGATGCCCAGCTGGGTGCTATCCGCAAAGACAACAACGTGCAACTCGATCAGATGCGCGCAACGGTGGACGAGAAGCTCTCCCGCACGCTCAACGATCGCCTGTCGGCATCGTTTAAGCAGGTGAGCGACCAGCTCGAGGCCGTGTACAAGGGCCTGGGCGACATGCAATCCATCGCCACCGGCGTGGGCGATCTTAAGCGCGTGCTGGGCAATGTGAAGGCGCGCGGTATTTTGGGCGAGGTGCAGCTGGGTGCGATCCTGACGGACATCCTCACACCCGACCAGTATCTGGAAAACGTTGCCACCAGGCCCGGAGCCTCGGAGCGTGTTGAGTTTGCCGTCAAGCTGCCGGTGGACGAGGGCGATCCCGTGCTGCTGCCGATTGACTCCAAGTTTCCGGGCGACGCGTACGAGCATTTGCTCGACGCGCAGGAGTCGGGCGATGCGGAGACCGTGGCGGCTGCGCGCAAGACGCTCGACACCATGGTCAAGCGCGGGGCCAAGGATATCTGCGAAAAGTACCTGAGTGTGCCGGCAACGACCAACTTTGGCATCATGTTCGTGCCGTTTGAAGGACTGTACGCCGAGGTCGTCAGCCGCCCCGGGCTTATCGAGACCCTGGGCCGCGACTATCACGTCAACGTTGCCGGCCCCAGCACCATGGCGGCCATTCTCAACAGCCTGCAGATGAGTTACCAAACGTTTAAGCTGCAAAAACGCACCGACGATGTACTGCGCGTGCTCTCCGCTGTCAAGGCCGAGCTGCCGCGCTATCAAAAGGCGCTGCGCCGCGCCCAGCAGCAGATCGAGACCGCGGGCAAAACGGTCGAGGGCATCATCACCACGCGCACCAACGTCATGGAGCGCAAGCTCAAGGACATCGACGCCCTGGAAGATGCCGAGGAGGCCGACGAGATCTTGGGGCTTACGTCTGCGAGCCTGCTCGCAGACCAAAAAGACGAGGACTAGCTTCATCTGACGGCGGGGCGCCTGCGCAAGCGCGGGGCGCGGGCGCTTTTCGCGTCGCACTTGCCTGAAGTGCGCTTTAGTGTGCAACAATGGCGTTTCGCCCTATCAGACGCGAAAGGAAGCCCATGTCTCAGAGAAACACCAGTCCGCTCAAACGCTCCACCGTGCGTCGCACGCTGCAGCGTTTTTGGGACGTCACGCGCACGCAGCCGCTGATCGTCTTTCTCTCGGTGTTCTCGTCGGCGGGCTACATCTTTTTGCTCACGTTTGCCAACACCTATGTGATGGCCCTCATCGTCGACCGCGTCCAGGCCGGTCCCGTGGCAGGCGACCAGGTGTTTGAGGTCTTTGGTCCTTACATTCTGGCGCTCGTGCTCGTTAACCTAGTGGGCCAAATCCTCTCCAAGCTGCAGGACTACACCGTCTACAAGCTCGAGATTGCGGGCAACTATCACCTGGCGCGCCTGTGCTTCGACACGCTCTCCAATCAATCCATGACATTTCACACCAGCCGCTTTGGCGGATCGCTCGTGAGCCAGACGAGCCGTTTTATGAGCGGCTATACGGGGCTGGTCGACGTGACGGTGTATTCGCTCATCCCCACCATCACCTCGGTCATCTGCACGGTGGCGGCGCTCGCCCCGGTGGTGCCGACGTTTACCGTGATCCTAGTGTGCATCATGGCCGTCTACATCGCGTTTGTCTGGCTTATGTACAAGCGCATCATGCCGCTTTCGGCCGCGACGTCCGCCGCGCAGAACAAGCTCTCGGGCGTGCTCTCCGACGCGGTCACGAATATCCTGGCCGTCAAGACCTGTGGGCGCGAGGACTTTGAGCGCGATCTGTTCGACGCCGCCGATCGTGCCGCGCGCGACGCCGAGACGGTCTCGATGCACGCCATGATGCAGCGCAACTTTACGACCTCGGGCCTCATCGTCATCACCATGGCCGTGGTGAGTGTGTTCGTGGCGGGCGGCAACGCGTGGTTTGGCATCTCGGCCGGCTCGCTCGTCATGATCTTTACCTACACCTATAACCTCACCATGCGCCTGAACTACGTGAGTTCCATGATGCAGCGCATCAACCGCGCGCTCGGCGATGCGGCCGAGATGACGTGCGTGCTGGACGAGCCACGTTTGGTGGCGGACGACCCGGACGCCCCTGAGCTCAAAGTGACCGAGGGCGCGATTGATTTTGAGCACCTGAGCTTTGCGTACCGTGACGCTGCGGCGGGCGAGAGCGTGTTCGATAACCTGACACTTCATGTGGCGGCGGGCCAGCGCGTGGGCCTGGTGGGCAAATCGGGTTCGGGTAAGACGACGCTCACCAAGCTGCTGCTGCGCCTGGACGATGTTCAGGGCGGCCGCGTGCTCGTGGACGGCCAGGATGTCTCGCGCTGTACGCAGCAGAGCCTGCGCCGCCAGGTTGCCTACGTGCCGCAGGAGGCGCTGCTGTTCCACCGCTCCATTCGCGAAAACATTGCCTACGGTCGTCCCGACGCCACTGATGAGCAGATTCGCGAGGCCGCGCGCCTGGCCAACGCCCTGGAGTTTATCGACCGCTTGCCTCGTGGCTTTGACACCATGGTGGGCGAGCGCGGCGTCAAGCTCTCGGGCGGCCAGCGTCAGCGCGTGGCTATCGCCCGCGCCATCCTAACCGACGCGCCGATTCTGGTGCTCGACGAGGCGACCTCTGCCCTCGACAGCGAGTCCGAGGCGCTGGTGCAGGAGGCGCTCGAGAACCTGATGCGCGGCCGCACCTCCATTGTGGTGGCGCACCGCCTGTCTACCGTGGCGGCGCTCGACCGCATTGTGGTGCTGGCCGATGGCGAGATCGTCGAGGACGGCACGCATGCGCAGCTCGTCGAGGCGGGTGGCGAGTACGCGAGCCTGTGGAGCCGTCAGACCGGCGCATTCTTGGAGGCGTAAGCGTCTCGGACGTGGGACAATTGTGCCCATAAGTTTATTGTGCCGTTGAGCCGAGGAGTCGTTATGCCACGCGAGACCAATGCCGCCAAGCGCGAGCGCGCCGTTGAGGTGTGTGAGCGCCTCAACCGTCGCTATGGCCCGGTCGAGTGCTTTTTGGACCACGAGAATCCCTTCCGCCTGCTGATCGCGGTGCTGCTCTCGGCGCAAACGACCGATGCGCAGGTCAACAAGGTGACGCCGCGGCTGTTTGCCCAGTGGCCCACGCCCGAGGCCATGGCTGGGGCGAGCGTGGCTGACGTGGCAGACACCATCAAGTCACTCGGCTTCTACAAGAGCAAAGCCAAGCATGCCGTCGAGGCCGCGCAGATGATCGTCGCCGACTATGGCGGCGAGGTGCCGGCCGACATGAAGGAACTCGTGAAGCTGCCGGGCGTGGGACGCAAGACGGCGAACATCGTGCTCAACGTGGGGTATGGCATCGTGGAGGGCATTGCGGTGGACACGCATGTCAACCGCATTGCGCACCGCCTGATGCTGAGTCCCAAGACGCATGCAAAGGAGCCACTCAAGACCGAGCAGGATTTGCTCAAGATTTTGCCGCACGAGTATTGGGAGTCGGTTAACCATCAGTGGATCACCTTCGGTCGCGAGATCTGCGACGCCCGCAAACCCAAGTGTGACGAGTGCCCGCTGGCAGATTTGTGCCCCAGCGTGCGCGTAGCGGGGTAGGGCGGAACGCATCTTCGTCTGGCGTTTTTTGCGGGGCTGGGTTTGCCCTTGAGCCGGAGTCCTCTCCATGCGCTACCATGACAGACAATGTATTTGACGTACGACCCGCCGAGCTTGCCCCGGCGGGCTTTTGGCGTTGCAATGCCGGAGGAACAGCATGCTCATTCACCGTATAGCCGCGCAGCTCTACACTGCCGAGGCGCTGCAGACCGTCGAGGCCGGACTCGATGCCGGCGAGGACGTGACGCTGGCTGTGTCGCAGTCGGGCCGCACGCTTATGGCGGCCGCCCAGTTTGCGCGCCGCCCGCGTCCCACGGTCTACATTGTGAGTGGCGAGGATGCGGCCGATCGCGCCGCGCGCAGCCTTGCCGCCTACGTGGGCCTAGCGCACGTGTGCCGTTTTCCCGAGCGCAAGGACTATCCGTGGCGCGAGCAGGCGCCCGACGATGCCGTGGTGGCGCAGCGCTGCGAGGCACTGGGACGCATCGTGCGCGGAGACAACTGCATCATGGTCGCCTCGGCTCGCGCGCTGCTGCGTTGCGTGCCGCCGGTCGAGAGCCACTATTGGGAGTCCACGACCTTTGCGGTGGGCGAGGAGATTCCCTTTGACGAGGTGCCGCAGCGCCTGGTGGGCATGGGCTACACCAATGCCGGTGCCGCCGATGCGCCCGGTCTGTTCCGCGTGCACGGTGACACCGTCGAGGTGTTTCCCGCGCAGGAAAAGGCGCCCGTGCGCATTGAGTTTTTCGGCGATGAGATTGACCGCATCCGCCGTATGGTGAGCTCCACGGGCCAAACCATCGGCAACGAGGACAGTATCGAGGTCTTCCCCTGCCGCGAGCTGGCGCTTACCGACGATGCCGTCCACAACATGCACGTGGCGCTCTACCGTGCCAGCCAGGACGACAGCAAGCTGGCGGCGCTGCTCGAGATGGTGGATGCGCGCATCGTCACGCCCGAGCTCGACCGCTTTTTGCCGGTGATGTACGGCCAGACCGTAAGCCCGTTGGCGCACGTGAGCGGCAAGGCACTCGTGGTTCTGTCCGAGCCGCGCTCGCTGTTCGACGACTGCCTGCGCGCCTACGAGGATATTGAGGCCCGTGCCGGCGAGGCAGGGATTGACCGCCTGGATGGTCTGTACGTGCGCGCCCAACAGCTCGATTTTGGTGCCCAGCAGCGCCTGAACTACGTGAGCCTCATCCGTGCCGGCGGTGCGGTGACGGCCGAGCTCAAGATTGAGCAGCCGGCCATCGCAGGCTCGGACAACCGTTTTATGACGCGCATCCAGGAGGTCGTGGGCAAGCGCTATGCCTGCGTGTTTGCCATCCCCGACCGCGGTGCGCGCGAGTCGATGGAGCTCACCTTTGGCGACGAGGGCATTACCTTTGAGGAATCGCTGACCGCGGCGCCCGAAAATGTCGGCGCTATCGGCGACCGCGTTCGCGTGGCAGCGGCGGATTCCGCCGACCGTGCCGCACGCCAGGAGGCCCATGCTTCCATTCGCGAGCGTAAGGCCGACGCGCTCAACGCCCGCTCGCTCGAGGCGGGCGCCGCGCAGGCTGCCGCCGGCGCCGCCGTGCCCACTATTTCGCGCGGACGTGTGACCTTTGTCGATGCCGCCTTGCCGCAGGGCGTGGTGGTGCCCGATGCCAACCTGGCCGTGTTCTCGATCGCCGACCTCAACGCCCGCATGGACGCCAACCGCGCGCGCAGCCGCCGCAAGGTGGACATTACGCAGATCACGTTCCCGTTTAAGCCGGGCGATTACGTGGTGCACGCCACCCACGGCATCGCGCTCTTTAGCGAGATCGCGCGCCAGGAAGTGGGCGGCAAGGAGCGCGACTACTTTTTGCTGGAATATGCCGACGGCGACAAGCTCTACGTGCCGCTCGAGCAGGTCGACCGCATCACACGCTATGTTGGCCCCGACGGCGACAAGCCGCGCCTGACCAGGCTCAATACCGCCGACTGGACGCGTGCCACCAACAAGGCACGCAAGAACGCCAAAAAGCTGGCGTTTGACCTGGTCGACCTGTATACACGCCGCTCGTCGATTACCGGTATCGCCTGTCCGCCCGATACGCCCGAGCAGATCGAGATGGAGGAGAGCTTCCCCTACGACGAGACGCGTGACCAGCTGGAGGCTATCGCCGACATCAAGGCCGACATGGAGGCGCCCAAGCCTATGGACCGCCTGCTGTGCGGCGACGTGGGTTTCGGCAAGACCGAGGTTGCCCTGCGCGCGGCGTTTAAGTGCGTGGACTCCGGCCGTCAGGTCATGGTGCTCTGCCCCACAACCATTCTGGCCCAGCAGCACTACGAGACCTTCTTTGAGCGCTTTGCCCCGTTTGGCCTCGAGGTCGAGGTGCTCAGCCGCTTCCGCACGCCGGCGCAGCAGAAGCGCGCGCTCAAGGCGTTTGCCGAGGGCACGATCGACGTGCTCATCGGCACGCATCGTCTGCTTTCGGCCGATGTGAACCCCAAGAACCTAGGCTTGGTGATCATTGACGAGGAGCAGCGCTTTGGTGTGCAGCACAAGGAGCAGCTCAAGAACCTGCGCGAGCAGATTGACGTGCTCACGCTTTCGGCAACGCCGATTCCGCGAACCATGCAGATGGCCACGAGCGGTGTGCGCGACATGAGCCTGATCACGACGCCGCCGACCGGGCGTCGTCCCGTGATCGTGCACGTGGGGGAGTACGACCCCGACGTGGTGAGTGCGGCGATTCGCCTGGAGGTGGGCCGCGGCGGTCAGGTGTATTACGTGTCCAACCGCGTCAAGACCATCGATGATGCCGTGGCGCGCGTGCACGAGGCCGCGCCCGAGGCGCGCGTGGGCGTGGCGCACGGCAAGATGAGCCCGCGCGAGGTCGAGGACGTGATGATCGAGTTCGCGACCAAGAAGATCGACGTGCTCATCGCCACGACCATCGTGGAGAGCGGCATCGACAACGCAACGGCCAACACGCTGATCATCGAGGACTCGCAGCGCTTGGGCCTGGCACAGCTCTACCAGCTCAAGGGCCGTGTTGGCCGCTCGGCCACGCAGGCATACGCGTACTTTATGTTCCCGGGTGAGCTGCCGCTCACCGAGGAGGCTACGGCGCGTCTGACCGCGCTTTCCGAGTTCCAGGACCTGGGCAGCGGCATGCGCATCGCCATGCGCGATCTGGAGATCCGCGGTGCCGGTTCGCTCATGGGTGCCGAGCAGCACGGCAACCTGTCGAGCGTGGGCTTTGACCTGTTTACGCAGATGCTGGGCCAGGCCGTGGCCGAGGCGCGCGGCGATGACGACGCCGGCGTGGAGGCGGCGAGCGTGGGCATCAACCTGCCGGCCGACTACTTCTTGTCCGAGGAGTACCTGCCGGCGGTGGATCAGCGCGTGCTCGTGTACCGTAAGCTCGCAGCGGCCGAGGACCTGGAGAGCATCGATGAGGTGCAGGAAGAGACCGAGGCCGCGCATGGCGAGCTGCCGCTGGCGGGACTCAACCTGTTCAATCGCGCACGAATCCGCATTCGCGGCGAGCGCCTGGGGCTCGAGAGCGTCACGCTCAGTGGCGGCCGCATCACGTTTTTGGGCGTCGACGTGCCCAAGAAGGTGGCCTTTGAGCTTAAGACCCGCTATGGCGCGGTGAACTTCCCCAAGAGCCGCAAGCTGTCGGTGCCCTACAAGGCGGGCGCCGGCGCGGGCAGCGGCCTGGGTCGCGGCCTCGACGCCAACGACGGCACCGGCCCCGTGGCCGCGGCACTCATGCTGCTGCAACAGCTGGGCGCTAGTGATGATGACTAGCGAGTCGACGCTGCAAACACCCCATTTGGGCACTCTGGCCCCATCGAAAGGAAAGCATGTTCGGATACATCTATAAGAAAGATGTCGCCATTATCGCGGTTGTCCTGTGCCTTTGTCTGGGCGTGGGCAGTTTCTTCGATTATCAGATCTCGAGCGCGCTGTTCAACGTCAGCAGCATCTACGGTCGCTTTATCGAGGCCGCCGGCGAGCTGCCGTTCGAGATGACGGCAAGCGTCGCGGGCGTCATGCTCGTGCGCGCGGTGCGTTCCGACTCCAAGGGGAGCAAATGGCTCGCCGTGCTCGGTATCCTCGTCAATATTGGCCTGGCCGGCTACGAGGTCGTTTCGTCCCTGCGGGTTGGCGGTAAACTCATTGCCGTTCAGCTGGTGCTGACGTTTGTGCTGGTCATCGCCGCCAACCTTATCGTCTATCGCCTCACGCGCACGACCGAGCCCGACGAGCTCACGCGCTGGGCGTTGATGGTGCTTGCCGTGTGGGTCGCTCAGGCCATTATCCTCAACGTGATTGTCAAACCGCTGTGGTCGCGCCCTCGCATGCGCGTGATCGAGGTGACGCAGGGTCTCGAGTTTCAGCCGTGGTGGGTGATCGGCAATCCCGACAAGTGGACCTATATCGCCGCCGGCGTGATCAAGGACGGCTTTAAGTCATTTGCGAGCGGACACACCGCGCATGCGGCGATCGGCCTTATGCTCGCCGGGCTTCCCGCGGTGGCCTTTAAGGAAAAGCCCTCGCGCCGTCGGGTGGTCTTTTGGACGGCGGTTGTGGTCGCGGCGCTCGTCGCCTTTGGCCGCATCGTGATCGGAGCGCATTTTTTGAGTGACGTGAGCTGCGGCTTTGCCCTGGTGCTGGCGCTTGAGTGCCTTGCCGCGCGCATTGCCTATCCCAACGGCGTACAATAGCTCCGTTTGAATCATCTGGCCGATACCCGGTAAGAGAGGATTGCCATGCTCGCGTTTAACAACGACTATTCCCACGGCGCCCATCCGGCAGTGCTGCAGGCACTCGTCGATACCAACATGGAGCCGCAGCCCGGCTACGGTACCGATGCGCACACCGAGCGTGCCAAGCAACTTATTCGCGAGGCCTGTCAGGCGCCTGACGCCGACGTGTTTTTCCTGGTGGGCGGCACGCAGGCTAACGCCACGGTGATCGACATGCTGCTCGCGCCGTACGAGGGCGTCGTTGCTGCCGAGACCGGCCACGTCGCCTGCCACGAGGCGGGCGCCATTGAGTTTGGCGGCCACAAGGTGCTCACCATCCCCGGCTACGAGGGCAAGATGCACGCCGAGGACCTCGAGAACTATATCCAGGTGTTCTACGAAAACGAGAGCTACGAGCACACGGTGTTCCCGGGCGCCGTGTACGTGAGCCTATCGACTGAGTACGGCACGATGTACTCCAAGGCCGAGCTCACGGCGATTTACGCGGTGTGCCAGAAGCGCGAGATTCCGCTGTTTGTGGATGGCGCCCGCCTGGCCTATGCACTGGCGGCCGATGAGTGCGACATTACCCTGCCCGAGCTGGCGCAGCTGTGTGACGTGTTCTACATCGGCGGCACCAAGTGCGGCGCGCTCTGCGGCGAGGCTGTGGTGTTCTGCGGCATGCACGCTCCGGCACATCCCATTCCGCGCATTAAGCAGCACGGCGCGCTGTTGGCCAAGGGCCGCCTGACGGGCGTGCAGTTTGAGGCACTCTTTACCGATGGCTTGTATTTTGAGATTGGTCGACAGGCGATCGAGACGGCTCGGGCGCTGCGTCGTGTGCTGCACGAGCGCGGCTACCAGTTCTTTTTGGAGACGCCGACGAACCAGCAGTTTGTGATTCTGCCCAACGAGGACATGGCCCGCATTCGCGAGCATGCCTCGATCGAGTACTGGGAAAAGTACGACGAGACCCACACGGTGGTGCGCTTTTGCACCAGCTGGGCCACGACGCAGGAGGACATCGACGCGTTAGCGGCTGTCCTGTAGCTTGATGCAATGACGAAGGGCCGCCTTGCGCTGGGTTTGGCGCAAGGCGGCCCTTGCTTTTGAGAGGGAGGGACTGTATGCCCGAGAAACCCGAGATGTCCGAGCCGACGATTCGCCTGGCGACGCCCGATGATGCGCCGGCGTTGCTTGCCATCTATGAGCCGTATGTGCGCCAGACGGCGATTACCTGCGAATACGAGGTGCCGAGCGTTGAGGAGTTCGCCGGGCGCATCGAGCGTACGCTCAAGCGCTATCCGTATCTGGTGATGGAGCTGGACGGGCGTCCGGTAGGCTATGCCTACGTGAGCGCGCTTAACAGCCGCGAGGCCTACGACTGGTCGGTCGAGACGTCGATCTACCTGGCGCGCGATGTGCGCCATGGCGGGCTGGGTCGCAAGCTACACGACGCGCTCAAGCAATGCCTGGTCGCGATGGGCATCACCAACATGTGCGCCCTCATCGCCGTGCCGCACGATAAGGACGACGAATACCTGACGCACAACAGCCAGGATTTCCATGCCCATATGGGATATCGCCTGGTGGGTGCCTTCGACCGCTGCGCCCAAAAGTTCGGTCGCTGGTACGACATGTGCTGGATGGAGCTGGTCCTTGCCGAGCGCGTCCCTAACCAACCCAAGCCAACCTGGTTCCCCGACCTCCTCGCCTAAAACCACCACAAAGGTGCCTGTCCCCTTTGCGGTGGTTTTGGCAGGTTAGCCGATGGGCTCAGTGTATTTGGCGCGGTCGGTGCGTTGGATGCGCTTGGAGACATGGAGCGGGCGGCCGTCGGTGTCGTAGACGTAGTCGGTGATCAGGATCAGCGCCTGCCCGCGCTCAACGTTGAGCAAAAACGCTTCGTTTTGCGAGGCATAGCACACCTCAAAGGTCTTATGCCCCTGTGCCGGCGCGCGATGGAATTCCTGGCGCAGCGTGACGTAGAGCGAACCGTTGATATCGCGGTCGATGAGTGCCTCGAAGCTTGGCGGCAGATAGGTGGTCTCCAGGCACAGCGGCGCATCGTCCAGATAACGCAGACGGACAAGTTTGACGAGCTTGCTGCCCACGGCGGCGTCAAAGAACTTAGCTATGCTGCCGGCCGCCTTGGCAAAGCCCGAGTCCACGGTGCGCGTGGTGGGCTTCATGCCCTGGCCTTCGACCTGCTTGGTATAGCTCGAAAACACCAGGTTGTTTTCGTGGAGCGCGGGCGTGTCGGCCACAAAGGCGCCACGCCCGCGCTCGGTGCGCACCAGGCCCTCATCAACGAGCACCTTAAGGGCGTGGCGCACGGTGCTGCGCGACAGCCCCGATTCGTCCATGAGCTCCATCTCGGACGGCAGCTTGTCTTCGCGCGCGTAGACGCCGGCGGCGATGCGGTCACGCAGCATGCCCGCCAAGCGCTCGTATTGGGCCAGTTTCTTTTTAGATGAGACGCCCATATTGCCAACCTATATCTAACTTGTATGCTTAACTAAGCAAGCATGTATTCAATAAAACAATAAAACCGCTGGTAGCTAGTTATCAAAAACCGCATCAGCAAATTTTCTAAGACAAATATAGCATACAACTAGTCGACATAACCAAAACATGTATGTAACTTGTATGCCTGTGATGAGCATCAAACGAGAAGAAAGGCTGATGCACGATGACTACTCAGGAACAGGTTAAGGATGTCGTCTCCCAAGTTTTGGCTGACAAGGCAGACAAGGGCGGCATCAAGCGCGTCGTGTGGATTGGCGCCGGCGGATCCAACGGCGGCAACTATCCTGCCCAGTACTTTATGGAGCACGAGGCCACGCAGGTCGTGAGCTCCAGCTACACCAGCAATGAGTTCGTGCACGCAACCCCCGCCTACGTTAACGAGAACACCCTGGCCGTCGTCGTGTCCATGCGCGGCACCAAGGAGACCATCGTCGCCGCCCAGGTCGCCAAGGACCACGGTGCCAGCACCATCGCCATCTATGTTGACGAGTCCGCCCTCACCGAGGTCTGCGACTACAAGATCCAGTACGACAGCCTGGCCGTCGACGAGTCCTGCATGGGTCGCACCAACTCCGCCGTCGTGACCATGATCGCCATGGAGCTCACGCAGCAGACCGAGGGCTATGCCGAGTACGAGACCGCTATGGCCGCCTTCGACCTGGTCGACCCCATCTATCGCAAGGCCGTCGAGTACACCCGTCCGCTTGCCGCCAAGTGGGCCGAGCAGAACGCCGACAAGCCCTGCATTAACGTCATGGCCCAGGGCCCGCTCTTTGGTGCTGCCTACGTCTTTAGCATCTGCAACGTGCAGGAGATGCTGCAGATCGACTCCTGCACCATCAACACCTGCGACTTCTTCCACGGCCCCTTCGAGATCCTGGACAAGCGCACCTCGCTGTTCCAGCTCATCAGCGTCGGCCGCAGCCGCTGCAACGACGAGCGCGGCATCCGCTTCGTCAACCAGTACGGTGGCGAGCGCGTCTATCAGCTCGACGCCAAGGAGCTCGGCCTTAACGACATCAAGGACAGCGTGAGCGAGTACTTCAACCACCTGATCTTTGCCCCGATCCTCAACAACGTATATATGCGCGCGCTCTCTGCCGTCACCCACAAGGACTACATGACGCGCCGTTACATGTGGAAGCTTGAGTATTAGTTACGCGGTTTTACCAAACCGCGTAACGGCTCGACGCTGCGCGGTCCGCATTTGGGCAATCTGACGTTCAACTTCAAGGGCGCGACCAGAAGGTCAGCGCCCTTTCGTTTCACGTCACCTTGCCTCAAATGCGGCCCGCTCGCTGACTTATGCTCAACCAGCGGCGCCTTAGACGTTGGGAACGTTCCTTTTCTGCCGGCAGTTGGGGACAGTCCTAGTCGTTGGGGGGCGTTCTTGAATGACCAGTCATTTAAGTGCGTCCCCAATGACTACCCAATGAGTATGTGGGGAGCAGATTTTTCCGCTCGCCGATTTGTGTCTTGAAAAATGTATATAACGACTATAACGTAGTATGAAACATATTGGAAACAATACCGAGGAGGCTGCGTTGAAGAAAAGCAATCTGGGCTATGCGCTGGTGCTGATCGCCGCGCTTATGTGGGGTACCATCGGAATCTTTGTTAACGGAATATCGGCCCTGGGTGTTTCGTCTCAGAGCATGGCGGCCTTTCGCCTGTTGTCGGGTGCCGTCTTAATGGCTCCGGTCTTGGTATTTATGGGTTGCCAGGGAGGTGCTCGTGAGGGAAAAGCCTCGGGTCCCCTGGCTCTGTTCAAGGCAAGTCCTAAAGAGCTTGTTCCCTGCGCGCTTGTCGGTATAGTCGGTTTAGCCGTCGCCAACACCTGCTATTACGAGTGCATGGGCGAGGTGGGCATGTCCACGGCCTCGGTGCTGCTCTACACCTCGCCGGTGTTTGGCGTCGCGCTTGGCCGCGTGCTTTATCGCGAGGACGTGACCCCCAACAAGCTCGTCGCCATCGTCTTTAACATTGTGGGTTGCGTGCTCGCGGTGACGAGCGGCGACCTGTCTGGTTTCCATTTCTCGGCTTGGGGCGTCGCGTCGGGTGTGATCGCCGGACTTTGCGGCGCGTTGCTGGCTGTGTTTAGCCGTATGGCCACCAAGACGCTGCATCCGCTGGCGGTGACGTTTTGGGGCTTTGTTTTTGGCGGATGCTTTATGGCGGTGCTTTCGGCTCCGTGGTCCGATGTAGCCGCGGCAATGTCCCCGCAGCTCATTCTGCTGTTCGCAGGCTTTGGCTTTATTCCGACGGCTCTTGCGTACATCTTCTATATGCAGGGCCTTTCGATGGATCTTGAGACATCGAAGGTGCCGGTCGTGGCTTCGTTCGAAACCGTGGCGACCGTTCTGGTCGGTATTGGCATCTACGCCGAGCCCGCTGGCGCGATCAAGGTTCTGGGCATTGTGCTGGTGCTCGCGTCCATCCTGATCATGAACACCGACTTCTCCAAGCTGCGCGACAGTGTGTTTGTCGGTCATGTCGTTGAGAGCATGACCTTTAAGCCCAATGCGTGGTGGACGGAGAAATCGCAGGACATGGATCTGTTTAAGGAACGCACCGGCATCGCGCTGGAGCCCACCGTGCAGGAAAGCCCCTGGTACTTTGTGCGATAGGGGATTGGCGAGGCGTCTGATCGGGCGCCGCCAAGCCAGTGCCGACCTACCCAGCCCCAACGTTTCAAGTACGTTAAACCCGTCAACGGTCGATTTTCACCTGCGAACGGTCTTTATACTAATTAGTAATATACGCGACGTATAAGACGTTATAATGACCATAACGAAAAGGAGGAGGCAAGATGAATCAGATCATTCTCGCATCTCATGGCGGCCTGGCCGCAGGCGCCAAAGACACGCTCGAGATGGTTCTCGGCGACGTGTCGAACGTCCACGTCGTGTCGCTTGCTCGTGACGACAAGGAGCCCATCACCAATAAGGTTGAGGCTATGATCGCCACGTTCAACGCGGACGACACCGTCTATGTGCTGACCGATATGCTCGGCAGCTCGGTCAACAACAACATGGTCGAGCTTTCCAAGAACGGCACGAAGTTCACGGTTGTTAGCGGTTTCAACATCCCGCTGGCGCTCACGCTCGCTATGAGCCCCGTCCCCGTCAAGGGTGCCGAGCTCGCAGCCCTCATCGACGAGGCCCGCACCGGTCTGACCAACCCCAACGCACCGGTCGAGGCTGCCGCGGCTCCCGCCAAGAAGGCCAAGGCGTCCCGTCACAGCTCCGGTCCCGCCAAGATCGTCCTCGCACGTCTTGACTACCGTCTGCTGCACGGCCAGGTCGTCTTTACCTGGACCACCAAGGTTCAGGCCGAGCGCATCATCGTCGTCGACAACGCCGCCGCCAACGATGACATCAAGAAGGGCGCTCTTAAGCTGGCCAAGCCCCAGGGCGTGCGCCTGAACGTCTTCACCGTCGAGCGTGCCCTCGCCAAGATGGACAAGCTCAACACCCTCGGCGAGCGCGTCATGTTCGTCTTTGGCAACACGGCCGAGATGCTGCAGTTCTGCCAGGGCTACAAGCTCGACGCCATCAACCTAGGCGCCACCGCCAACCACGACGGTGCCGATCAGGTCGGCGGCAAGGACAGCTCCGTCTTCCTCGACGCCAACCAGAAGGCCGACGTCAACCAGCTGCTCGACATGGGCATCAAGCTCTACGTCCAGCAGACCCCTACGTATCAGAGCGTCGACATCGACGCCAAGCTGTAATCAACCAGGCTTTTGCCTGACTGAAAGGAGAAGGGTATGAATACGTTCATCAGTGCGGTGCTCGTCGGCCTCGTCGGCGTGTTCTGCATGTGGGACTCCCGCCTGCTCGGTCGTCTTAACTTCGAGCAGCCCCTCGTTGGCGCTACGCTCGTCGGTCTGCTGCTGGGCGATGTGCCCACCGGCCTTGCCGTCGGTGCCGCCGTCGAGCTCGTGTCCATGGGCCTGGTGCAGGTCGGCGCTGCCGTTCCGCCCGATATGGTCCTGGGCGGCATCGTGGCCGCTGCCTTTGCGTGCCTGACCGATGCTTCCGCCGAGACCGCCATGACGATCGCCATCCCGGTCGCCGTCCTGGGTCAGCTTCTCGGCATCGTGTTCCGTTCCATCATCGCCGCTCTCACCCATGTGGCAGATAGCGCGATCGATAACGGAAAGTTCAAGACCGCCTACCGTATGCACATCTGCGCCGGCTCCGGTCTGTACGCTGTCATGTACTTCCTGCCGATCTTCCTCGCCGTCTTTGTTGGCACCGACCTGGTTCAGGCCATCGTCAACATGGTTCCCGAGTGGCTGTCCACTGGTCTTAACGTTTCGACCAAGATCATGACTGCCTACGGCTTGGCCCTGCTGCTCACCATGATGATCAAGAAGGGCATGACTCCGTTCCTGTTCATCGGTTTCCTGCTCGCCGCTTACCTCAACCTGTCCGTCATCGCGGTCGCTCTGATCGGTGTGTGCCTGGCTGTCGTCTTCATGGGCTTCAAGTTCAACGGTTCCCATGCAGCCGCCGGTGTCGATTCCGACTACGATCCGCTCGAAGACGACGAAGACTAAGGAGGAACACACTATGGCAACCGCAACCAAGGACGTGTCCCTGAACAAGAAGGTCAGCCAGTTCTTCTGGCGCTCCTGGGCCATCCAGGCCTCTTGGAACTACGAGCGTCAGATGAACATGGGCTTCCTCTACGGCATGGTTCCCACGCTCGATCGTCTCTATCCGGACGAGTCCGACCCCAAGCAGCTCGCTGCTAAGAAAGAGGCTTACCACCGTCACATGGCGTTCTACAACTGCACCCCGCAGACGAGCGCCTTTATCCTAGGCCTCTCCGCCTCCATGGAGGAGGAGTACGCCAAGGATCCCGAGAACTTCGATCCCGATTCGATCAACGCGGTCAAGACCTCTCTCATGGGTCCGCTTTCCGGCATCGGTGACTCCTTCTTCCAGGGCACCATCCGCGTTATCGCCTTTGGCCTGGGCGTTCAGCTGGCTCAGCAGGGCTCCATCATGGGCCCGATCCTGGCCATGCTCATCTCCATCGTCCCCTCTGTGCTGATCACTTGGTTCGCAGCCAAGATGGGCTATCAGGGCGGCCACGAGTACCTGAGCAAGCTTCAGGGCGGCGACCTCATGGAGAAGCTCATGTATGTCTGCGGCATCGTGGGTCTTATGTCCGTGGGTGGCATGATCGCTACGCTGATCGGCGCCACCACCCCGCTGCAGTTCGCTGAGGGCACCGTTGTTATCCAGGACATCCTGGACGGCATGATGCCCCAGATGATCTCCCTCGGCCTCACCGGCCTTATGTACTGGCTCATCAAGAAGAACGTCAACACCGGTTGGCTTCTCGTGATCGCCATCGTGGGCGGCATCGCCCTCTCCGCGGCCGGCATCCTGGCCTAGTCGCGACTAAGCGCCTATTCGCTTTCCCCCGGGGGCCTGCCTGACATCCCATACCCCAGGCAGGCTCCCATCCCTAAATGTGTCAAAGGGACAGTTCCTTTGACACATCCTCAACGGGCCGGTGACTCGGTCCAAATCACGGTAACCCTGCGAGCGCCCGGCAATGTGGCGCCGCAAAAAATCGAAAGGAATGTGTCAGATGTACGAGATCGACCTTAACCTCCCTAAGCAGATCGTCGCTGACGTCCTGTCCAACCACGAGATCCACAGCGTCGCCTTCGTCGGCTGCGGTGCTTCCATGTCCGACCTTTACCCTGCCAAGTACTTCCTGGCCAACAACACGGACAAGCTGAACGTTCAGATCTTCACCGCTAACGAGTTCAACTACGACACGCCTTCCTGGGTCAACGAGCACACCTTCGTGATCACCTGCTCCCTCGGTGGCTCCACGCCCGAGACCGTCGAGGCCAACAAGACCGCCAAGAAGCACAACTGCCCGGTCGTCTCCCTCACCAACAAGGCTGGCTCCGCTCTGACCGTCGACGCCGACCACGTCATCGTTCACGGCTTCCATGCCAACTACGCTGCCAAGTGCGAGAAGCCTGGCTACGCCATCGCTCTTGCTCTCGAGATCCTTCAGCAGACCGAGGGCTATGACCACTACGAGGACATGATCACCGGCCTCACCAACGTCTTCGATCTCTGCGAGAACGCCGCTCAGCACTGCAAGAAGCTCGCCAAGAAGTTCGCCGAGGACTTCAAGGACGACAAGATGATCTACTTCATGGCTTCCGGTGCCTCCGAGAAGATGGCTTATTCTCACGCCGCCTTCCTGTTCACCGAGATGCAGTGGATCGACGCCGCCGCCTACAACACCGGCGAGTACTTCCACGGCCCGTTCGAGGTTTCCACCGAGGGTAAGCCCTACGTCTTCTTCATGTCTGATGGCGCTACCCGTCCGATGGACGCCCGCGCCCTCACCTTCCTTGAGCGCATGGGCGCCAAGGTCGCTCTGATCGACTCCAAGGACTACGGCCTGGCTGACGCTGTGCCCGCGAGCGTCGTCACCTACTTCAACCCGCTGCTGCACCTCGCCGTTATGCGCGAGTACGGCAACCAGATCGCCGAGGCCCGTCAGCACCCGCTGACCATGCGTCGCTACATGTGGAAGCTTTCCTACTAATCACAAGTAAGTAGACCTTACGGGTTGATTGAGAGGGGATGGGGTTTGCGCCCCGTCCCCCTTTTTGCTTTTGAGAGGAGATGCGTATGATCAAGGCAGTGCTGTTTGATATGGACGGTGTGCTGGTCGATACCGAGTGGTTCTACAACCGCCGCCGCGTGGCGTTTATGGAGGAGAAGGGGTTCCACTTTGACGAGATCCCCGATCTTTCGGGGTCTAACGAGCCCGCCATTTGGGAGGCGCTGGTGCCCGACGATGTTGAGCTGCGCGAGCGCCTGCGCGTGGAGTACAAGCAGGTCTACAGCCCGGACCATCCCGTTCCGTATGCCGAGCTGCTCAACGAGCAGACGGAGCCGGTGATGCGTGAGCTGCACGAGCGCGGCTTGAAGTGTGCCATCGCGAGCTCGTCCTATCGTGAGCTGATCGACGAACTGGTGGAGATTGCCGGTATCGCCGACGTGCTGGATTACACCATCAGCGGCCATGAGTGCAGCGCGTTTAAGCCCGACCCCGAGATCTACCTGCGCGCCATGGAGGCGCTGGGTGTGGAGCCGGCCGAGTGCCTGGTTATCGAGGACTCGCCTTTGGGCATCGAGGCTGGCAAGCGCTCCGGTGCTCGCGTCCTGGCGCTGCGTCCGCACGAGGGCGTCAACCTGGATCAGTCCGCCGCCGACGTTGTCATCGACAATCTGACCGACATTTTGCCCGCTTTGTAGTGTCAATCCGCCGCGAAAAGCACTGGTTCAAACGTTTTTTGCGGTGGACTGGCTCAATTTGATTTCGATTTTGATCCGTTTGGCTTCGATTTGGGCTAAGTGAGTAGACTTTTTGGCGCAGGCCGAGCACAATGCATATCTTCCTTTGTAAAACCGCAGGTCACAGGAGTGGCGGTTTTGGGTGTGCTCGGCAGATCGTAAAAAGTCTACTCACTTGGAATTTTGCCCTTTGGTCGTGGGGGTTGCTGGTCCCGTTTTGGTTGTCGAGGGAGGTTGAATTGAAGCGCCCCCGCACGCTCCATGCTACAATCGCGGGCATGCCCCACAACCACATCTGCCTTCGAAAGGAGCTTCCGTGGCGAACGCCATCGATCAGCTCACGGACCGTGTGCTCGTGCTCGGCCGCCTCACCATCGTCCGCCGTGCCATTACCGCCGTGGCGGTCACAATTTCTGCCGTCCTCCAAACATTCCTGATCCAGGCGTTCATTCAGCCCGCCGACCTGCTTCCGAGCGGTCTCACCGGCGTCGCGGTCCTGCTCGATCGCGTTACCTCGCTGGGCGGCGTTCACATCGACATCTCGCTCGGCATGCTTGCGCTCAACATTCCCGTGGCGCTCCTATGCTGGAGCGGCATTAGCAAGCGCTTCGTCATCTTCTCGATGATGCAGGTCGTGCTCTCGTCGCTGTTCCTCAACGTCTTTCACTTCGCTCCATTTTTGGGCGACAAGATTATGCTCATCATTTTTGGCGGCGTGGTCTCGGGTCTGGGCGCTGCCATCGCGCTAAAGTCCGGCGCATCTACCGGTGGCACCGACTTTATCGCGCTGTGGGTCTCCAACCACACGGGCAAGACCATCTGGGGCGTTATCTTTGGTTTCAATTGCTTTATCCTGGCGATCTTTGGCTTTATGTTTGGCTGGGATAAGGCGGCGTATTCCATCGTGTTCCAGTTTATTTCGACCAAGACTATCGACAGTTTCTATCGTCGCTACGATCGCGTGACGCTGCAGATCACGACGCGTAAGGCAGACGAGGTCATGACTGCCTACGTAAACCATTTTCAGCACGGCATTAGCTGCGCCGAGGTCGTCGGCGGATACAGCCGCGAAAAGATGTACCTGCTGAACACCGTTGTCTCGACCTACGAGAGCCAGGACATTATCAAGCTGGTGTGCGACGTTGATCCCGGCGCCGTGATCAACGTGTTCCACACGCTCAACTTTGTGGGCGGCTGGTGGGGCGGTCATGTCGACGAGCCCATGCCCACGGCCGTACCCGATCCCGACAAGCCCGCGCGCATGGCCAGCAGGCAGGCGCGCCTCAGCGAGCAGGACAGCCTACAGCAGGACGACGGCAAGTAGGGTATTGGCATTTTGCCGGTCCTGCGCAACCCATCCGAACGAGCCCCTCGAAAGCCCCGTTGCTTTCGGGGGGGGGGCTCTCGTTTGCCCAGATAAAACCTACCAAAATGAAGCTGTCGCTTTTTGGTAGGGAGGGTGTATCGTTTTATCAATATGAGGTAACATGAAACTAGACGTTATATACGTATTAGTTATTTCGATATTTCGATAAGAGTGATCAGATATGCCCGCGCCCAAAAATGCACCGCTTTACCAGCAGATTTACGACGAAATCAAGGATGCGATCGAGAAAGGTGTTTATGCACCCAAGGAGCGTATTCCGTCCGAGCTTGAACTAGCCGAGCAGTACGAGGTGAGCCGTATTACGGTGCGCCGCGCTGTCGAGGAGCTGTGCTCCGATGGTTACCTGGTTAAGCAGCAGGGCCGCGGCACCTTTGTCTCCACGCCGCACATCAATCGCCAGTTTCACGCCTCGACGCTGCAGACGTTTACCGCGCTGTGTGCCGGCAACGGCATGAAGGCCGGTGCGCACGTGATCGATCGCCAGATCGTTCCGGCGCGCCAAAACGAGATGGAGTTCTTTGGCCTGCAGAAGGATGCGCTGCTGCTGCATATCAAGCGCGTGCGTACGGCCGACGGCGAGCCCATCTTTGAGGAGAACATCTTTGTGCCGTTTGACGCCTACCGTGAGCTGTTGACGGCCGATCTTGAGGACAAGTCGATTTTTGCCGAGGTCGAGCGTGTTGGCGGAACGCCGATTGTCTCGGTTGGCTACCGTACGGTCGAGGCCGTTCGAGCTAACGCCGAGCAGGCGGCCGAGCTGGGCATTGCTCCGCACGATCCGCTGCTCAACCTGCGTGCCGGCTTTACCGGTCCCAACGATGAGCCGGTCTTGCTCGGCAAACAGTACTACGTGGGTAGCCGCTACGTCATGGTGATGTAGCTCTAGTTACGCGGTTTTACCAAACCGCGTAACGGCTCGACGCTGCGCCTTTGGTTCCGCCGTTCTAACGAACGGCGGACCGGTCGACGCTGCAAACGCCCCTAAGCGGCAATCTGACGTTCAATCGTCGGTCGCGTACCGAAGTACGCTTCCCTCCTCTTTCACGTCACCTTGCTCGCTTAGGGGCGTTTTCGCTGACCTATGCTCAACCAGCGACGTTTTCACGCTCATCCGGAAAGTGTCCAAAAATCCACGCTCGTCCGCTTTAGACCGTATTGCCCGTGGCCGTCAGCCGTGCGGCACCGGTCCGCGTGGCGGCGTATAATCGGCGGCAGATGACTTGGACGTTAGGAAACCATGACCGATAGCATGCAGCAGATGGCGCTTGACACGCTCGGCGCCTATTTTGGCTACACCTCGTTTCGCCCGGGGCAGGACCGCATGGTGGATGCGATTCTTGCAGGCCGCGATGCGCTGGGTGTTATGCCCACGGGCGCCGGCAAGTCCATTTGCTACCAGGTGCCCGCGCTCATGCTGCCCGGCATCACCTTTGTGGTGAGTCCGCTGCTGTCGCTTATGGAGGACCAGACCCGTGCGTTGCTCGCGGCGGGTGCGCGACCTAGCTATCTCAACTCCAGCCTTACCCCGGCCCAGCAAAACACCGTGCTCAAGCGGGCGCGCGAGGGCCGCTACCAGCTTATGTACGTGGCGCCCGAGCGCCTGCTCGAGCCGCGCTTTTTAGCTTTTGCGCAGGAGGCCGCGGCGGACGGCGGCATCGGCGTGCCGCTCGTGGCCATTGACGAGGCCCACTGCGTGAGCCAATGGGGCCAGGATTTCCGCCCCGCCTATCTGCAGATTCGCGAGTTCATCGATTCCCTGCCGCAGCGCCCTATCGTGGCGGCCTTTACCGCTACGGCGACCGAGCGCGTGCGTGCGGACATTCAGCAGATGCTCGGCCTGCAAAACCCCGCGACCGTGGTGACGGGTTTTGATCGCAAGAACCTCTACTTTGGTTGCGAGGAGATGGGAGACAAGGCCAAGACCGCGTGGGTGCGCGACTATGTGATCGCGCATTCGAGCGAGAGCGGCATCGTGTATTGCTCGACCCGCAAGACGGTCGATGCGCTGGCCGCGGAGCTTGCCGAGGCACTGGGCCCCAGCGGCATTCGTGTGGGGCGCTACCATGCCGGCATGGGCAACGACGCCCGCCGCCAGAGCCAGCGTGCCTTTATCGACGACGACATCCAGGTGATGGTTGCCACCAACGCCTTTGGCATGGGCATCGACAAGCCCAACGTGCGTTACGTGATTCACAACAACGTGCCCGAGAGCATCGAGGCCTACTACCAAGAGGCGGGTCGCGCCGGCCGAGATGGCGACCCGGCCAGCTGCCATCTGCTGTGGAACGGTAACGATTTCCGCATGCGGCGCTTTTTGATCGACCGCGGCGATGCGGCCGACGAGGCGCTTGACGACGAGCAGCGCGCGTGGGCGCTCCAGAACCGTTATCGCCTGCTCAGCCAGATGGAGGGCTACTGCAATACCACCGGCTGCCTGCGCGAATACATGCTGCGCTACTTTGGCGACGAAGCCGCGGCCGAGCATGCGGTTGCGGCTGCTGCGAGCGGCACCACAGACGACGCCGAGGGCTGCGGCAACTGTAGCAACTGCCTCACGCAGTTCGAGGCCGAGGACGTCACCGATATGGCCCGCGCCGCTGTGCGCTATGTGGCCACGCGTCCCATGCGCTTTGGCAAGTCGCTGATCGCCGACGTGCTCCATGGCGGCAACACCGAGCGCATTCGCCAGATGCATCTGGACGAGGACCGCGGCTACGGTGAGCTGTCGAGCGAATCGGTCGGGCGCATCAAGGACATCATCGGGCAGCTGTGCGGTCGCGGTTATTTGGCCACCTCGCAGGGGCAGTACCCGGTCGTGGGACTGGGTCCGCGTGCCGGCGAGGTCGAGGACGAGGCGTTCGCCTTTACCGTTAAGCGCCGCGCGTCCAAGCGCAGGGCCTCGGCCCGCGCCCGCCGCGCCGTCGATCTGCTGCGCGAGGAGGCCGAGCTGGATCAGCGCCCGCGCGTTGGCGACGATGCCGAGCTGTTCGAGCGCCTGCGTGCCCTCCGCAAGGAGATCTCGACCGAGCTGGAGATGGCGCCGTATATGGTCTTTTCCGACAAGGCCCTGCGCGGCCTGTGCCGCCTGCGTCCGCAGACGCGCGAGGAGCTGATCCAGGTCAACGGCATTGGCGAGAAAAAAGCCGACGCCTTTGGCGAGCAGTTTATGGCGGCGATTGAAGAATTTGAGTCCGAGCATGCGCGGGATGGAGCGTAACGATGGCATTCGACGATAAAACCGACTGCACTGACGTGCCCGCCGTGCCACTGTACCAGCAGGTCATGGATGACCTAAAGGGCGAGATCGCGCGCGGTGTGTACCCCGCCGGCTCGCGCATCCCTGCCGAGATGGAGCTCGCGAAGTCCTACGGCGTGGGGCGCATCACCGTGCGCCGTGCCATCGAGGAGCTGTCGCGCGCGGGGTATCTCAACCGCCAGCAGGGGAGGGGCACGTTTGTGTGCGCTCCCAAGCTCAAGCGCAAGATTCGCCAGAAGGGTGACGTCCAGAGCTTTACTGAGGGTTGTGCTGCCAACGACATGGTGCCGGGTGCGCGTCTGGTGTCGCGCACGGTGGTCGCGGTGACGCACGAGGATGCGGCGTTCTTTGGCGTGGAGCCCGGCTGCGAGCTTATCGTGGTCGAGCGCGTGCGCACGGCCGACGGCATCCCCGTCATGCTCGAGAACAACGCCTTTGTGCTCGCCGACCATCCCTACCTGCAGACGCTGGCCGACGAGGACCTCACCGATAACTCAATCTTTGCGCTCGTTGCCGAGCATTCGGGTCGCGCGCCGCTCAAGTCCGACCCCTGCACCGTGGAGATTGCGCTTGCCGATACTCAGACGGCCCCGCTGCTGGAGGTGCCGGTCGGCGAGCCTCTCTTCTATATGGAGGCCTACTTTACCGACGCCGGCGGGCGCCCTCTACTGCTCGGCCGCCAAAAGATCGTGGGCTCGCGCTACGTCTTCGACATCTAACGTCCAAAGATAGAACAACATAGAACAAATTTGCAGAGATGACTTCACGAGCGTTGTTACACGTGCTATAAATAGGACAACATAGAACGACAGCAGGTACGAGCTGTCGTCGTTCAAAGCCGCCCCACAAGGAGGAGCATCAGCATGAACGCACATGATCTGGTTCAGGAAATCATCGAGCGCAAGGGCAAGATCGAGAACGTCTTTTGGATCGCTTGCGGCGGTTCGATGATCGATCTCATGCCGGCCAACGAGCTGCTCAAGCGTGAGGCCACCACGTTTACCTCGACGGTCTACACGGCACGCGAGTTTTGCCTGATGGCTCCCAAGAGTCTTGGCGAGAAGTCGCTCGTCATCGCCTGCAGCCACAGCGGCAACACGCAGGAGGTCGTCGACGGCTGCGAGATGGCGCTGGCCGCCGGTGCCGAGGTCATTGCCCTTACCGACTGCGAGGGCTCAAAGATCGACAACGGCAAGTGGACTACCTGGGTCTATCCGTGGGGTGAGGGTGTGTCGCAGGCTGAGGTGCCGCAGGGCATCGGCGCTCTGATCGCCGCCGAGTTGCTCGACCAGCAGGAAGGCTACGAGGCACTCGCCGACATGTATGAGGGCCTCAAGCAGATGGATGCGCTGCTGCCCGCCGCCCGTGAGAAAGTCAACGCCGAGCTGGGCGCCCGCTTTGCCGAGCTCTGCCAGCAGCACAAGTTCTTCTATATCCTGGGCTCCGGCCCCAACTTTAGCCAGACCTATGCCATGGCGATTTGCTCGCTCATGGAGATGCAGTGGCAGCACTGCTGCTACATCCACTCCGGCGAGTACTTCCATGGCCCGTTCGAAGCCACCGAGCCCGGCGTGTTCTACTTTGTGCAGCTCGGATCGGGCGAGTGCCGCCCCATGGAGGAGCGCGCTCTTGCGTTCCTCAACACGCACACCGATACAGTCATGGTGCTCGATGCGCTCGAGTACGGCGTGGGTGAAGTGTCTGCCAGCGTGCGTTCGTACCTGGAGCCGATCTTCTTCTACGCGATGAGCTGCGAGCTGCGTGCCGCCCGCGGCAAGGTGTTCGACCACAGCCCCGAGATTCGTCGCTACATGGGCGTCGAGCAGTACTAGGTACCGGGAATAACCTCTCACGACGGGGCTTCCGCCAAGTGCGGGCCCCGTTTTGCTTTGCCAAGAAAGAAATGGGGATTGAACATGCGCGTTCTTGATTTGACTCACACTATTAGGGAAGACATGCCGGTATTTCCCGGAGCCGATGCACCCAAGCTGCTGCCGGCGAGCACCTACGAGCACGACGGATTTAAAGAGACGCTCATGCAGATGTACACCCATACGGGGACGCATATGGATCCACCGGCGCATCTGTTTGCCGACCGCACGACGCTCGATGCGTTTCCGGCAAGCCAGTTTATAGGCAGGGCATTGGTTGTCGATTGCCGCATGCTCACCGAGGGTGAGGCCATTACTGTGGAGCAGCTCCGTCCCTATGGCGACAAGGTGACCCAGGCCGAGTTTTTGCTGTTCAACTTGGGTTGGGATAAGCGCTGGGGAACCGAGGCGTACTTTGGTGACTATCCTTGCGTGGACGACGAAGTGTTGGACCTAATCATCGACGGCGGCTACAAGGGCATCGGCTTTGATGTAATTGGACTCGACCCCATCGCGGACGAAAACCTGACGCGCCACAAGAAGTTGTTCCGCGCATGCGATATCGTCAACATCGAGAATCTTAAGGACTTGGACTGTTGCGGCGACGATCTGTTCTGGTTTAGCTGCGCACCGCTCAAAATTGAGGATTGCGACGGCTCGCCCATTCGCGCAATCGCGTGGTTTGAGGATTAAAGCGCCCTGTTCCATCTGTCGAAGAACATTCACCTTCGATTCGCAAGCGTGTCGTTTGAGTCAAAAAGCGGGCCGCGCCGGTAGTATTCCGGCGCGGCCCGCTTGGTATCGCGCTTAGATTCGCGAGATTGCGGCGATTGACGGCCTACTTGCCGACAACGCCCTCGGCATCCCACCAGTCGAGCTGGGCGATGTTGTCGCGGATGTGCTGACAGCTCTTGTGGAAGCCCTCGAGCTCGTGCTCGGACAGGTCGAGCGTGTAGACCTCCTCGACGCCCTCGGCACCGATCACGCACGGCAGGGAGGTGAAGATGCCCTCCTCGCCATACTGGCCGGTCATAAGCGTAGAGGCCGAAAGCACGGCGTGCTCGTTGTGCAGCACGGCGGCGCAGACGCGAGCGGCGGAGTTGGCGACGGCGTACTCGGTGCACTGCTTGCCCTGGTAGGTTACGTAGCCGCCCTTGCGCGCGAGTTCCTCGATCTCCATGTGGTCGAAGGCATACTTGTCGGGGTTCTCGGCCTGAAGTTCGTTGAGGCTCTTGCCGGCGATGGTTGCGGCCTTAAAGGCGGCGAGCTGGCTAAAGCCGTGCTCGCCGATCATGTAGGCGTCGATGGACTTGGGGCTCACGCCGACCTTCTTGGAGATCTCGGTGCGCAGGCGGGCGGAGTCCAGGCCGCAGCCCGAGCCGATGATCTTCTTGGGATCGTAGCCGGTCAGGTGCCACAGCTCGGTGCACACGACGTCGCAGGGGTTGGAGATGCTCACGAAGATGCCGTCAAAGCCGGCGTCGACGATGCGTTTGGCAAAGGTGCGGGCGGCGTCGGTGGTAAAGAACAGCTCGCCGTCGCGGTTGCCGGCGGCCAGTGCGACCTTGCCGGCGGCGTTGACGATGACGTCGCAGCAGGCAAGCTCCTCGTAGTGGTCGTAGCAGTTGACGATCTTGGTGTTGTACGGGACAAACGAAAGGGAGTCGCGCAGGTCCTGGACCTCGGACGTCACCTTGGCCTCGTTGATATCGCACAGGTACAGCTCATCGGCAATGCCCTGCATGAGCAGGCTGTTGGCGACATGTGCTCCTACGTGGCCCTGGCCGACCACACCGATCTTACGCGTCTGGTACATATATGTATCCTTTCGGCCGAGTTATTCGCGTCGAACCATTGTAGCGTCCTGCTGCCACTTTGCTAGGCTAAAGCGCTGTAGATTTTTGGGACATGCCTTAATCTCTACTTTTGGAGTGATTTGGGCCGCTGACGGCATCGCCGGGCGATGTGCTCGCGCGGACGGGGCCGCTCGTTGTACCATAGCTGCAACTGACTCGTAAGGAGCATCCATGCCCATTCGCATCCCCGACGCCCTCCCTGCCGCCGCGCAGCTCGAGAGCGAGAACATCTTTGTCATGACCGAGTACCGCGCGCTGCACCAGGACATCCGTCCGCTGCGCGTGCTCATCCTCAACCTCATGCCCACCAAGATCGCTACCGAGACGCAGATCATGCGCAAGCTCTCCAACACGCCGCTGCAGGTGGAGGTGGACCTGCTGCGCACGAAAACGCACGAGGCCACGCACGTGAGCGCCGGCCACCTGGAGACATTCTATCGCACGTTCGACGACATCCGCGACATCCACTACGACGGCCTGATCATCACGGGCGCGCCGGTGGAGCAGATGCCGTTCGAGGAGGTCGACTACTGGCCCGAGCTCTGCCAGATCATGGATTGGTCCACCACGCACGTGCACTCCACGCTGCACATTTGTTGGGGCGCGCAGGCGGGGCTCTACCATCATTACGGTATCCAGAAGTACGACCTGCCGGCAAAGGCGAGCGGCGTGTTCGAGCATTATCTGGTGAAGCCGCAAAGCCCGCTGGTCCGCGGCTTCGACGACCGTTTCTATGCCGTGCATTCGCGCAACACCGATGTGCGCCGCGAGGACGTGGAGGCCGAGCCGAAGCTTGAGGTTGTGGCCGTGTCCGACGAGGTGGGCCTGTACATCGTCAAGTCGACCGATAGCCGTCGCTTCTTTGTATTTGGCCACCCCGAGTACGATACCGACACGTTGCGCCTAGAGTACGAGCGTGATGTGAAGCGTGGGCTCAACCCGGAGGTGCCGGCGCATTACTTCCCGAACGACGACCCCACCGCCGAGCCGCGCAACGTCTGGCGCAGCCAGGCTCAGCTGTTCTACACCAACTGGCTCAACTACTACGTCTACCAGACCACGCCCTACGACCTGGCCCGCGCCGGCGAGGAGCACTAGGCTGCCGGGAGGTGCACCAGCCGTTAGGCGCTGATGATGCGGGGTAGCGGCAGGTCGTGGGCATCGATGGGGATGTGGTCGACGTGCTGCTCGTCAAAGGCGATGCCGATGATTTGACATGCAGGCGAGAGCATGGGCAGGTAGCGGTCATAGCAGCCGCCTCCGTAGCCTAGGCGCGCGCCGGTTTGGTCGAAGGCCACGAGCGGCACGACGATCATGTCGAGAGCTTCGGCAGGCACGATAGGGAAGCGGTTACTGTCGATGTCCGTGGCCGCAAAGGCCTGCGTGGGGTGGGTGATAAACGGAGCCGCGGACGCATCGTCGGCGGCAACTGCCCGCATACACATGCGCTGGCCACAAGCCACGGCGTCTGCTGCCGAGAGCATGCACGGATAGGCCACGCGCCAGCCGCGCACGGCGACCGCAGCGGCAAACGCGGCAGGGTCTGCCTCGGAACCCATCGCGGCATAGACGGCAACGGTGCGCGGCGCCGCGGCATCCAAGCGGCCCAGCAGCTCAACCAGCCGTGCACAGATATCAGCAGACTTCGCCGCCCGTACATCCAAATCGAGATCGTCGCGCCGAGCAATCATTGCCCGCCGCAACTCAGCCTTGTCCATCCCAGCCTCCTCTAGCAAACCTGCCAAAAAGGGACAGGTTTATTTTGGCGGGTTTTATCTGGGCAAACGTCGAAGCCGCCACAAAGGCGCCCAGTGTGGCGGCGTCGACTCGGCGTTGGCTTCACAGCGCCGCAGCGATCGCTTCAGTCACAAACTTATTGAGTGACTCACCCTTCTTTGCCGCTGCCAGCGCTGCTTGCTTGTGGAGCTCAGAGCCCGTTCTTACGTTGAACGAGCCCTTAAAAGCCCGCTCGGGTTCCTTGCCCTTCTCGGCGCAAAACTCAAGGTAATCGTCGACGGCGTCGTGGAAGCATTGCTCCACTTCTTCAGCCGTGGAGCCTTCAAATACGATTGCGTCCCTAATGCCGGCGACCATACCTGTTAGCACATGCTGTTCGGCATTGAACTCGACCGGGGCGAAATAACCTTTGTATGCCAAAACGTTACTCATGACTACCTCCGACATCTTGCAGAAAGCGAACGATGTTTCGAATGGTCCCCGCTGTCAATTCGTCAGATGGATGAGGCGCGTGCATTACGAACATCCTGCCATCTGATGGCCTGTAGAAGCGAACGCGCGATCCGGATGTCTTGCCTTTGCTGTCCATTTCAAAGCCATATGAAGCCATGACTTTTAAAAAATCCGCATAACGATACGTCGAAGGGCAGCTAAACAGTTGGGCGATGAGTTTATCGGATCGAGTCATCCCGCCTCACATTCTGCAACTATATTCTAGTTGCAATTTCAGTTCGATGCAAGCACCTCTACTATAGAACATGTGTGCGTATAGAACAAGTGTTCGAACTACCACGAAGGGCGCCTGTGAACTGCGCCCTTCGTGGTAGTTTTGCTTGCCGTGCCTTAGCCCAGCAGGTCGACTACGTTAAAGCCGGCGTTGCTCTTGGCGATGACTTCGCGGCTGCCAAAGACGCAGGTGGGCGACTCGGCTGCGATGCGCGTCACGTCGGCGCCGAGCGAGCGCAGCTTACCGGGCGTGGCGGCGAGCATCTGGGCGCGGCGCTCCTCGCGTGCATGTGGATCGAGCCCGGCCAGGTAGGTCGTGTTGCGGCGCTTGGTGAGCGCGTACGGCTTCACCGGCGCGTCCATGCCGCTCACGCAGCTCACGATAAAGCCCTCAAAGGCGGCCTCGTCGGGCTCAAAGCTGCCGAGCCATTCACCTGCGCGCGCCACGCGCTCAATCGAGGGGTCGATTGCCGGGTCGCGGTAGGTGTAGAACGCCGCCTGGCGCTCGCCGGCTGCGCGGAATCCGCAGCCGTACGCGCCGCCCTTCACGCGAATCTCGTTCCACAGGTAATCGTAGGAGAGCGCGTTGGCAGCCACGGCCCAAGCGCCTGTCACGTCAATGCCCAAGCGACGCGGGTCGCACGCGCTTGCCGCAAAGCAGATGTCGCTGGGGATGACGAACGCCTCGTGGCGGTCGCGCGGCTTCGGCACCACGAGCGCGTCGCGGCCGGCAACGCCCGCCGCGCCCGCACCAAGCCCCAGGTCGCCCGCGGCATCCCAGTACGCGTCAAAGTCCCCGTCGCTGCCGGTAAAGCTCGCCATGCAGCCATCGGCCACAAAGATACGGTCTGCCAGCGCGGCAAGCTTGGCGCGCAGGTCGCCCAGTCGCTCGTCAAAGTGCTCGAGCAGATCGCGCAGGAACAGGTAGAAGTCCACGCCCGAAAGCTGCTCACGCACCACGGCCGAAGGCGAGCTGTAGCTCATCGCGCGGCCGAGCGCCGCCGAGTGGCCGTTGTTGATAAAGCCCTGCTCAAGCCCAATGCGAATCTGCGTGAGCACGTCGCGCACGCGGTCGGCGTCGGCATCGAGCAAAAGCGTGCTCGACCACACCTCGCGCGGCAGGCTCGCCAGCGCGTCGATCTTTTCGGACAGGGCGCCGGCGCTCACCAGCAGGTAGGGGCGCACGCCGTCCACGTCGGGCTGCGTCATGACCTCGGTCGTAAAGCTCAAAAAGCCCAGCTTGCCGGCGAGCAGGTTGTCGAGTTCGTCGGCCGAATGCTCGCGCGTGGGCAGCTGCTTGAGCAGGCGGCAGAGCAGCGTCACGTAGGGCAGGTCCTCAAATGCGACGCAGCTCAGGTCGAAGTACTGCATGGCGTAGGCCAGACGGTTGGTGGGGATGTCGTGGGTGAGGCAGGGGATGGGCGCGGTCGTGTCCACGACCAGCGGCGGCTCGGGGCGCGCCTCGCCAATGTCGGACACGCGCAGGCGCGGCAGCGTGGCCTTGGCCTCGGGCGTGTCCTCGGCCTCCTGCGCGGCACGCAGTACGGCCGTGCGCTCGACCACGTCGGCCAGCTCGGCATCGGTCATGGCATCGTGCTTGGCAGCCAGCTCGGCAGCTTCGGCGCCCTCCGAGCCGGCGCTGGCGTCCACCGGCACCAGCTCGACCAGCGCCATGTGGTCGTTTTGCAGTACCAGTTCGCGCAGCAGGTCCTCAAAGTAGCTGCCGTCCAGCTCGCCACGCAGCTCCTCGTACACCGGGCCGTACTTGAGCGCCAGCGTCGCGGCGTCGTCATCGTAGAGCCACGTGCTCAGCGCGTCGCACGCAATGGCCACGCCGTCGGCGATACCGTAGTCGCGCTGGCGCAGGTCGTATTCGTTGCTGCTGATGATGGCTTCCAGGCGCTCGCGCGGAATGCCGTGCTCGCACAGGTCGCGGCAGGCGTCCTGGAACACGCGGCGCAGCTCGCGCGCCACGCCGGGCTGCGCGTTTTGCAGCATGATGAGCTCGTAGGGCTGCAGGCACTCGGCCGCGGTGTAGCTCACCACGTTGCCGCCCAGGCCCGCCGCCAGAATGGCCTTTTTAACCGGGGCCTCGTTGGAGCCCAGCAACGCCTCGAACAAGATATCCGCCGCGATCGTGCGCTTGCGGTCGAGCGCGCTGCCCAGCACCAGGCCCAGGCCCACCAGGGCGTTCTCGGGCGTGGTTGTCATCTCGACGCGCTTGTACTCGCAGGCCACGGGCGCCTGCACACCCAGTGGATTGGGCGCCAGCGTGGACGGGTCCTCGCCGGCGGCGACGGCGGCGTCCATGCGACGGCTCGCGGCACTCGGCTGCGACAGATAGCGCTCGTCCAAAAAGGCCAGCGCGCGGTCCACGTCCAGGTCGCCGTAGAGCGTAATGTAGGAGTTGGAAGGATTGTAGTGGCGCGCGTGCGTGTCCAGGAACTGCTCGTAGGTGAGCGCGGGAATCGCGCGCGGGTCGCCGCCGCTCTCGTGCGCATGGGCGGTGTCGGGATAGAGCACGGCGTTGACGGCGTCGTCCAGCACGCTCATGGGGTCGGACAGCGCGCCCTTCATCTCGTTGAACACTACGCCGTTATAGCGCAGCGTGCCCTCGCGTAGGCTCGCGGAGCTGCCGCCGTTCTCGCCCTCGGCGCTCTTCGGCAGGTCCAGCTCGTAATGCCAGCCCTCCTGCTCAAAAATGGTGGGCTTGGTGTAGATGGCCGGGTTGAACACCGCGTCCAGGTACACGTCCATCAGGTTGTACAGATCCTGCTCGTTGGTGGTGGCAACGGGGTAGATGGTCTTGTCGGGGTAGGTCATGGCGTTGAGGAACGTCTGCATGGAGCTCTTGATCAGGTCGACAAACGGCTCCTTGACGGGAAACTTGGCCGATCCGCACAGCACCGAGTGCTCAAGAATATGGAACACGCCGGTGGAATCGGCCGGCGGCGTCTTAAAGCCAATGGCAAAGGCCTTGTTCTCATCGTCGCATGCCAGGTACAGCAGGCGAGCGCCCGATGCGGTGTGGCGCAGCACGTAGGCGTCCGAATCGAGCTCGGGCACGGTCTCGCAGCGCTCGACGGCAAAACCGTGGCAGGTGGTACCGGGTGCCAGCAGCGCGGCAGCAGCGGCGCGCGGGTCGGTTGAGGTGGTGGGCATATGCAGTCTCCTTTGACGCCCCAGCGGGGGCGAATCGAGTCGAATCCCCGAGAGTATACCCATATGGGGCCCTCGACCAATCTGCCGGATGAGCGTGGATTTTCGGACGGAATCTGCCGCAAAAGCCCAAAATCCGTCCAATAATCCACGCTCATGCGTCAACCACGTATCTCTCGCCTCACATTCATCTCTATGACGACGGATAACTGAGAGACAGACAGAAGATAAAAATCAATCGGCTTATCGGATGCATTTATCGCCATCAGGTTGAGGCTGTATGCGGAGATGGATGGACTCTACACCGCTTACACAAAATAACCCCTGCCTGTCGAAACATATAGAAAATGGCATGGAGTGTTAAAAGTTATAATACAATATAAGTCATATATCTATAAATTGTTGATTCCTTGCAAAGGTATGGTTGATATGGTTGAAGCAAATAGCGTTATCCCCCTGTACAAACAGATTGTTCGTGCGCTTTCTGATTCGATCGCCAACGGCACGTACCGCCCGGGAGATAAGCTCCCGACCGAGACGGAGCTTATCGAGCAATTTGGCGTGAGCCGAATAACGGTTCGCTCCGCAATTAAAGAAATGGAAGATGCTGGGCTTGTTGAGAGGGCCCGCGGCAAGGGCACGTTCGTTTCGTCGGACACACAGATGTATGCCGCGGACGACCGTGAGAGCTTTACCCATTCGTGCCAGCTTGCGGGAAAACAGGCGTCTACCAGGGTTCTCGAAATGGGCTGGGACTTCCCAAACCTGCGAGACGCGAAGTTCCTGGGCGTAGACGATACCCAAAAGGTATTGCGTAGTCGTCGTCTGCGCCTTGTGGATGGCAAGCCCACGATGCTGGAAACCAATAGCTATTCCGCTGCGCTTTCTTTTTTGGAGCATGAATCCCTCGAGGATTCGCTGATGGCGGTACTCGATCGCCAGGGGATCAAGATGGGTCCAAACACGCGTACGCTCGAGGTCTGCTATGCGAGCGAGCTTGAGGCGGCATACCTTAACGTGGAGCTGGACTCTTCGCTGCTTCTGTTTGTCGATAGACGTTATGCTCCAAGCGGCGAGCCGCTTTTCATCTCCCGTCAGGTGTACTGCACCGAGCGACTGAAGTTCTATTTGTAAATTAGAGATAGATTGGTTTACCGACCAATTGTTACCGTTCGCGGATTTGGAAAATTGACACACCGCGTAGGTGGAGATTGCTAATATACTTTGTTATGACAATATAGTACGTCTTATTGATATTGGAGAACTATGAATAAGATATTGCTAGCGAGTCATGGTTATCTCGCCCAAGGCATGAAAAGCTCTCTGGAGATTCTGATGGGCACCAACGACCGAATCGAGTGCCTGTGCGCCTATGTCGATGACGATTCAAGGGACGTCGCGGCGTTGATTGATGCATGGATGGAGACGAGGGACCCTGCCGACTCTTGGTTTGTCGTGACTGACATCTTTGGCGGCTCTGTAAACAACGAATTCATTCAGAGACAGACCACCGGATCGTTTACGTTGATTACCGGAATGAACTTGCCGCTGCTGGTGGAAATGGTTACACAGCTGGACTCCCTGGATGCGGACAAGGCCAAAGCCGCGGTCGAGGGGTCGCGCCCGTTTATTCAGCTTTGCGAGGCGGCGGACATGCTTGCCGGCGCCGAGGAAGAAGAGTTCTAGCTCAAGCTTCAACGAATAATTCAACCCTGTCATTACCTTTATTACGTGTGGAGATGATTTCGATGATTAAGCTTACGAGGGTCGATTACCGATTGATTCACGGCCAGGTCGCCATGTCTTGGACGCATGCGCTGGATGTCGATTGCATCCTGTGTGCCAGCGATGCCGTGGCAAAAGACGACATGAGAAAAGCCGCTTTGAGGCTAGCTCGTCCCAACGGCGTGAAGCTCGTCATAAAAGACGTAAACGCGGCCATCGAGGCGCTCAACAGCGGCGTCACCGACAAGTATTCGCTGTTTATCATTGTCGAGACGATCGAGGATGCCTATCGCCTTGCTAAGGGCTGCAAAGACATCAAGGAGATCAATCTGGGCGGAACCCGAAAGTCTCCCGAGACCACGCTTCATCCGACCCCCGCGATCTTTGCGACCGAAACCGATGCCGAGCATATCCAAGAGCTTGTCAACGATGGCGTGGTTATCGAAATCCGTCAGGTCCCCAATGACTCAAAGGTATTTGCCAAGGATGTTTTCTAGCTGGAAACATGCCATTGTCTAGCATTTATTAACTAGGTCCTCCTTTCTTAAGCCCGTCGATCATTTGATCGGCGGGCTTTTTATTAAAGAAAAATCAAAAAAATCTGAAATAGTTCTTGCATAGTTAGTTATATAAAGTATTATAACGTCATGGGATGAATGAAGGGTTCATCCAAGTGAGTTAGGAGTAAGGGATGTTCAATTTCGATGAGCCTCGTTACGAGAAGGTTGTGAGCGATGCCCTCGCTCTCCGTCCTCAGATTGAGGCTGCCGTGGACAAGGTCTGCGAGCAGGGTTATTCCAACATCTTCTTCATCGGCTGCGGCGGCACCTGGGCCCACACGCTCCCGATGAAGTACTGGGTCGAGACCACCACGGCCGACGTCGACGTCCACTGCGAGATCGCCGCAGAGTTCCTCGCGTGCCCGCCCAAGGCCTTCACCAAGGACTCGGTCTGCGTCTTCTCCACCCGTACCGGCACCACCCCCGAGATCATCGAGGCCGCCAAGTTCTGCCAGGAGCAGGGCGCCCGCACGCTGATGTACGTCTCCAACGACAACACCCCGGCCACCGAGTACGCCGACTACAAGTTCTTCAGCTTCGCCGAGGACGACGTCCTGTGCGAGGCCATCTACACCTACCAGATCACGCTGGTCGCCCGCTTCCTCAAGAACGCCGGCGCCTTCCCCAAGTACGACACCTTCATGGAGGAGTTCGGAAAGATCGCCCCGTTCCTCATCAAGGCCAAGGACGCCCAGGACGAGCGCTGCGCCGCCATGGCCGAGGACTTCAGGGACACCGACTACCACATGGTGATCGGCTCCGGCATGCTCTGGGGCGAGGCCTACGACTACGCCATGTGCATCCTCGAGGAGATGCAGTGGATCAAGACCAAGTCCATCCACGCCGCCGAGTTCTTCCACGGCACCATCGAGCTGTGCGAGGAGGGCACGAGCCTCATCATGCTCTACGGCGAGGACGACACCCGCAAGCTCATGGACCGCGTGGACAACTTCACCCACATGCTCGCCGACGAGAAGGGCGTCAACGTCCGCGTGAACAAGTTCGACACCGCCGAGGTCGAGCTGCCGTTCAGCGACCCCGAGTTCCGCAAGATCGTCTCCCCGATGGTCACCTACACCATCACCGAGCGCCTGAGCTGCCATCTCGAGCACGTCCGCAACCACCCGCTCACCACGCGTCGCTACTACCACCAGATGAACTACTAATCCTCTCAAATTGCTGCGGTTGTCTGCAGGCGAGCTGCGCAGAATGCCTCGCCTGCAGACCTATTTCTGGGGTTGATCGAAATGGTTGTCCAGTATCTTCTAGTTGCACTGGTCGCATTTATTGCGTCCATGGACGAGCAATTATTTGGCATTACGATGCTTGGTCGTCCGCTGTTTACGAGCCTGTTTGTCGGCTTGATCCTTGGCGATGTCCAGCAGGGCGTTATCGTCGGCGCTGCTTTGGAGTCCATGTTCATGGGCGCCATCATGGTCGGCGCGGCGGTTCCTCCCGAGGTCTATGCCTCCGGTGTGCTTGGCTGCGCTTTTGCCGTCATTACGGGTACGGGCACGGCAACTGCCGTCGCGCTCGCCCTTCCCGTCTCCGTCTTCCTTCAGGTGTGGCGCAACTTCTGCTACGCTGTTCCGGGTGCCTTTGCCTGCAAGAAGATTGAGACCGCTCTGGCAAATCGCGATCTTGTTAAGGCGAATCTGTACCATCTGACCATCGTGCCGCTGTCGATTGGCATTCCGTCTGCACTGCTGGTGTTTTGCTCGCTGTTCTTTGGTGCCGACCTCATCAACAATGCGCTCAACGCGATTCCGCAGTTTGTGATGGATGGCCTCAACGTTGCGTCCGGCGTCATGGTCTGCATCGGCTTCGCTCTTCTTATTAGGACCATGGGCGACAACAAGCTGCTTCCTTGGCTGTTCCTGGGCTTCATTATGGTCATCTACCTCAAGATGGACGTGGTCGGCGTCGCCGCAGCTGCCATTTGTGTCGCGCTG
>CABUZD010000001.1 GCA_902495945.1 uncultured Collinsella sp. | reverse complement strand
TACAATTTTAAGTATATTGCGATGTCCTGCCTTGCGTTTCTGCGCGGGGGGGGGGCGTATATTTGCATCGATGGGGACGACGACACATATATAATGAGCCGCTGCTTGCCGTCCTCATGGATTGGGGAGGGCCTTCATGAATCGCGTGTGTGCGAGAGCTCGAGAAATGCTAAAGCCTTTTGGCAAGAAAACCAATACCGCCAAGCGTGTCCTGAGGGTTTTGGCCGTCCCGCTGGCGGCGTGTGCACTCTTGTTTGGTGCGACGAGTGCGTCGGCCGACCAGACGGTTCCCTTTAGCAACCACATCGTGAAGACGGTGAATCCAACCGGCACCACGGTCAATCTGTTCGACTACTGGGTCGTCGATGGCGCCAATGATAAGTCCGTCAACATAAACAACAATAATGGCAATAACGACACCGGCATCAACAAAAATCACCAGCTCAAGTTCAATGGTGGTGGCGGCACGGGCATTAACAAGTGGACGGGCAGAAGCAGCATTGACGGCTTTGGACGTCTTCCATTTGTGAAGAACACGCTGGTGAATGGCTATCCCGAGATCAAGGCTGGTACCTATGCCTCATACGGCACGAAAGGCGATTGCACCGATGAATCGCTGGCCTATCTCTTTAACAACGACAGTCAGGCCAACGGCAAGCAGAATGGCAAGGCCGTCTACAACAACGTGAAGGGCCTTTTCCAGCTCAAGGATGGCTATTACGTTTACGACTCGTATGGTTCTAAAGGTAACTATGCCGTATATAAGTCCACGACCAACTCCTTTAACGTCTACGATAAGGCGGGCGTATATAAGGGCGGCGTATCAGATGCAAATCTGGGCCAGTTCTTCCCCTTTGACTCGGCTGACAAGGTTTTTGATGAGAAGGGCAACAGCCTCTCCCCTAAGCAGATCATTGATGGAAGCACGAATCTCAACCATCACTTTGGCATGTCCGTAACCACGGAGTTTGTCCAGCCTGCGAGCGGCAAGACTACCGGTAACAAAGATATGATCTTTGAGTTCTCGGGCGATGACGACGTCTGGGTGTACATCGATGGCGTACTCGTGGGCGATCTGGGTGGCATCCACGAGAAGGCGACGCTCAAGATCAACTTCGCCACCGGTGGCGTGCATGTCGGTCATGTCGACAATGCCAATGATCCCGAAAAGACAATTCAAGACACCACCATTAAGGCGATGTTCCAAGCTGCCGGCGCAGATACTTCAAACAGAAGATTCTCCGGCAACACCTTCCTCGACAGCTCCAAGCACACGCTGAGCTTCTTCTATCTGGAGCGCGGCGCGGGTGCATCGAACATGTCGCTTAAGTTCAACCTCACCACCCTGCCGTCGTCCGAGGTCGCGAAGGTCGACCAGAACGGCGAGGCAGTCCAGGGTGCCGAGTTTGCTCTGTATCAGTCAGATGCCAACTGGAACGCGCAGGATGAGGCCATCGCTCAGGGCACGACGGACGCCAATGGCCAGCTGGTACTTCTGAAGCCGGACAGGTCCGTTCTTTCGTTTGATAACCAGCACGCTGAGGGACACGATTACTTTGTACTCAAAGAGGTTGGCCTGCCCGCGGGATATCGCTCGAGTCTGACCTCATCAACCACCGCAACGCCAGGTGAGCTGCATCTGCAATACAAGAAAGCTGCGAGCGGCACGGGTGGCGTGGTGGTTGCACCGCAGACGACGGTCACCACGGCCGACGGCAAGTCATGGACGGGTAGCCGCATGTGGCTGAACGGCGGCTATCTGGCCGCTAAGGAGACCATTTCTCTTAATAAAGAAACAAAAGACAATAAGGGCAACGCCATTAGCTCGGGTACGACCTTCGCCGTCGTGCTCAAGCTCACCGGTGCGAGCGAGGACCACACAAGCGAAGACGCGTGGACGGCGGTCACGGGCAACCCGCTCAATGGCTATAAGCTGTGCTCCGCGCACGGCATTGCCGGTGCGGTCGAGGCTGCCAAATCGGCGGACACGAGTGTCTTTGATGTTGATACCAAGGGCGACTACGTGGTGACGGTCAGGTCACTGCCCGGAGATATCGAGAAGTACGCCGCCATGATGACGGACAAGTCGAAGGCGGAATATACCGTGGCGGTGTATCACACCACGGCATCGTCTCTGGCGGGGGCAACCATCGACAACACCTCTATGGTTCAATATCAAACGATAAACAGGCAGTTCTCTACGGTGATCCACCTCACCAACGTTCAGAACCGCCTGTTTGTGCAGAAGGTCGACGACCTGGACAAGCCCGTGAACGGCGCGACGTTTGAGCTGTACAAGGCCGAGGACGTTACCGGCGATAGCCCCAGCACGTATGCCATTAATGCCGGTGCCACGCCGTATGACACCGTGCAGGTAAACGACATGACCTATCCGTATGACATTGAGGGTGCTGCATGCTTCCCACTCGATTCGACAAAGCATGCACCCCTTATCAAGGGTACGTACTACCTGCGTGAGTCTGTAAGTCCAGATGGCCATGAGATTAACAACACCATCACCAAGGTAATCGTGGACGATTCTGGTGTGTATGTGGATGCCGGCAAGGAAGGCGACGGTGTGCGCAGCATGAGCGGCCCGGGTTCGCTGATTGCCTCCCTGGCGCAGTTTGGCTCTCCCGACTCCATCGACAACACGCTTACGCACATTAAGGGCAAGCTGCAGAGTGCGGCCGTTGACGCCAACGGAAACCTGACATGGGGCCAGAGTACCGCCAAGGGTGTGACGCCTTCTCTTGCGGGCAACTTGATGCATATGCGCTATGACAAGATGACGCAAGGTACCAAGACCATCTTGCGCTATGTCGAGGATGGTGGCGAGCGCAACGGCCAGCTGGCGGCCATCTTTGCCGATACGGGCATCAACCGCATGGCCCTTTATCAAGACGATGATGCCACCAATGGCACCGATCTGGGCACACTCCAGCTCAATCATCTCTTTACCACGGCAACGGCCGTGCAGTATACCGATCGTCGCGTGGCACGCCTGCAAGTGACTAAGACCGTGACGGTGACGGCGGACAGTGGCCTTACCGCGCCCACCAAGGATGCGAAGGGCAACGATCTGACCTTTACGTTTAAGTTCACCCTGCCGGAGTCCCAGAAGGGTTACGAGGCGCACGTATTCGATGCAAGCGGCAAGGCCGTGGGCAACTCCTTTACGCTTAAGAACGGCGACACCCATTCCATCAAGGCCGGCGAGACCATTCGCGTTTACGACCTTAAGAAGGACGACAGCTACAGCGTGAGCGAGCTCACCACCAAGGGCGAGGAGTCCAGTGGCAATGTGCTGGCGAGCATCGTTAACACTGTGACCGGCTCTGCCGGCGAGTCGGTGCTTCCGGCTGGCTTTAGCCTCGTGAGCCGCAAGGCCGGCGGCGAGGAGCAGTCCGGAACCGGCAACACCATCACGGGCAAGATCGTCGCGCTCGAGGACGGAAAGATTCCCGCGAGCAACAAGCTAGAGTTCACCAACAACTACAGTGTCAACCCCGTAAAGAATGGCCTAAGCGCCAAGAAGGTGCTCGAGGGCCGCAATTGGGCCGATGGCGATACTTTTACCGTGCAGCTTACAGCCGACGACGGCGTCCCCATGCCCGGCGGCGCCAAGAGCAAGGTGGCTACGGTTGAGCTCACCAACGACCAGCCGGCGACGTTTGGCGACATCACCTATACCAAGCCAGGCACGTACACCTATACCATCAAGGAGGTTATCCCCGGCTCCAATGCCAGGGCGGATGGCATAAGCTACTCTGCCGCCTCCTATACTGCGAAGGTCGTGGTGGAGGATAACCAAGCCGGTGCATTGGTCGTCAAGAGCGTGGAAGTGGTGCAGGTGCGCGATGACGCAGGCGAACCGGCTGCCGCAGAGGTTGCCGATAAGATCGCAACCTTCACCAACCGTTACGATACGCACGAACATAGCATCATCATCCATGCCCAAAAGAACCTGACCGACAACGCCGGGAGTTTCCCGCTTTCCCAGAACGCCTTTAGCTTTAAGCTCGAGCGTGTGGGCGGCTATGCGGACGACAATGCAGCGTTCGATCCCGATAAGGTCGACACGAGCATCAAGGCCCCCATGCCCCAGGGCGCCGAGGGCAACACCGCAACCGTGGGCAACAACGCCGACGGCACGGTGACGTGGCCGGTGATCTCCTATACCGCCAAGGCGGATGCGGGACGCGCCTACGTTTACAAGTTCGCCGAGAATCGCGGCAGCGTTACGGGCATGACCTACGATGGATCGGTCTATTACGCCGTGGTGCGCAACGACAAGAAGGGTGCCGGCATCCAGACCTCGGTCGAGTACTACAAGGCCGCAGAAAACAACTCGGTAAAGCAGCTGGACGAGAATGTCACGCCCTCCTTTACCAATATATATAGCGTGGAGCCCACGAGCGTGACCCTGCAGGGCCAAAAGACCGTGAGCGGTCGTGACTGGAATCAGGGCGAGAGCTATGCCTTTAACCTTGCTGCCGCTACGGACGATGCCGGTGCGACCGGTTTGGGCAAGACCACAAAGCAGGCGGTAACGGATGGGGCTGTTGCCATCGGCGTCAACCGGGCTGTCGCCAGTGCGCCCGCGACGGGGCGCGTGGCCTCGTTCGCCTTTGGCACCGAAGCCGCCCCGACCGTGACGTTCAACCGCGCAGGCACCTTTAGCTTCAACATCACCGAGAAAGCTGCGCAGGATGGCCAGGCGGGCATGTCCATGGACAAGCACACCGCACGCGCGACCGTCGTGGTGACCGATCTGGACGAGTCGGGCAACCACACGGGCAAGCTGCGCGTGTCGAGCGTGACCTACGCCAACACCGGCGCCTCCGATGCGGACAAGGCCGTAGCTGACAAGGCCGCCTTTACCAACGCATACCATGCGTCGGGCACCTTTGATGGCGTGACGGTCAGCAAGACCCTTGAGGGTCGCGCTTCTGCCGCGGGCCAGTTTACCTTTGCCGTGACGGGCCTTTGGTACAACGGCGTTCAGACGTCGGTCGACGGCGCCGAGGCTAGCCTGTCCAATAAGGCTGCGGGGGCCGGCGTGTCCGGTGCCGTGGTGGGCGCAAGCGGGCAAGAGAAGCTCTTTGCTCGTACACTCACGGAGCAGGATCTGGGCCATACGTTTGCCTATCGCATCCGCGAGAACCAGCCTGCGGCTGCCGGCTACGCCTATGACACCGGCTACACTGGTGACGCTATTGTGCTCGTCAAGGTTCTAGCACGCAAGGACGACCCCGCTAAGCTCTACGCCGTGACGACCGTGCTCAAGGGCGCGGGTGTGACGGAACTGCTGGGCGACGGTGCCGACGCGAGCGCGCTGACGGACGAAAAGATCGTCCAGCTCAAGCAAGATTCGAATACTTACGTGCAGCAGTACGATGCAAGTGAGGCCGGCGCTACGACGCCTACTGTCTCGTTTGTGAACCGTTACACGGCAAGCCTCGACTATGGCGCCGCTGGCGGTTTGCAGATCGAGAAGACGTTGACGTATCCCAAGGATGCGACCATTTTTGGCTCGCCTAAGAGCACGTTCCGTTATATCGTCAAGCCTGCTGACGAGACATCTGCCAGCAAGGTTGGCATTTCCACGGACGGCAAAGTCTTTGAGACCGCAAATGTCGAGGCCGACGCCCCCAAGACCGTGAGTTTGATACCTGCGGGTGGGTTGACCTTCACTCAGGATGATGCCGGCAAGACGTTCACCTATACGGTGAGTGAGATTGACGACAAGGCGACGGGCTATACGTACGACAAGACGATCCATACGGTTAGGGCCGTCGTAGCGGATAACGGCGACGGTACGCTTAGAGTCACGACAGCGGTAAGCAAGCAGGTCGATGGCAAGGACGAGCTCGAGGGCCAGTGGATCTATCCGTCGGGTGCAACGTCCACCGGTGTCGCGACGGTCAAATTCAAGAACACCTATACGGTCACCGAGGCGGCAACCTACACCCCGTCCGTGACGAAGGTGGTTGCCGGTGCCGATGCTCCGGGCAAGTTCACCTTTGCTATGACCGCGGCTGACGATGCTACTAAGACTGCCATCGATGGCAAGCTCATCACCGGCTCTTCGATGAGCGCGGAGAACGGCTACGCTGAGGAGAAGCAAACGACGGCGGCCCTCAAGGACGGGGAGCACTATAAGCTCGACTTCTCGAAGCTCACCTTTAACAAGCCGGGCACGTATAAGTTTGCTATTAACGAGCTGGCCCCGAATGGCGGCCTCGGCGAGTGGACGTATGACGCGCACATCTATACCTTGACCATTACCGCAACCGATGAGGGCGGCAAGCTTGTGGCCCGCGCCGATGGCGCGACCGGCTCGGAAGGCTTCATCTTCACCAATAGGTATCGCACCTCGACGAGCTACGAGCTCCAGGGCGGTCTGGAGATCGTCAAGACGCTCAACGGGCACGACCTGCATGCCGGCATGTTTGGCTTTACGGTAACGGGCGAAGACGCCGCCTCGACCGATAAGCTCAACAAGCTGCTGCGCGCAGATGAGGGCAAGCTCACCGTGACAAACGATGAGCCGCAGGCCGATGGCACGTCCCATACCGGCATTTTGGGTGGCCTGACCTTTGCGACGGAAGATGCGGGTAAGACGTTTACTTACAAGGTTGTCGAGAATGGCGGCGGCAAGGGCGGCTATACATACGACTCCACCTATTGGATGGTAGAGATTGCGGTTAATAATCGCCGCGATGGTTCGCTCTATACCGTGACCACGGCCAAGCACTATGACGCCAATGAAGCTGAAGAGCCCCACGAGAAAAAGATCTTCAGCTCCGAGAGCGGTACCGCCAAGGCTCAGGTGTTCTTTACCAACAGCTACGCTGCGACCGGAACATTCGACGGTCTTACTGCCGAGAAGGTGATGGACTCCGGCGACAAGATCGAGACTGGCCAGTATACGTTTGACCTGTATGCCGAGAAGGCCGACGGCTCGCTCGAAAAGATGGATGAGGGCACGACTCGGGCGGACGAGGACGGTACCGCTACGGTCGACTTTGGTAAGGTTAACTTTAAGCTTGGCGATGCTACCAGCGGAACTCATGAGCAGACGATTGACCTCGCCGGCGCCGTCAACGATGGCATTGCCACCAAGCGTCACAATGCCGACCACACCACCACCTACAGCTTTAACCTGGTGGCAAAGGAGCGCATGGCCAACCTGCCCGAGGGTGTGCGTCCCGTGGATACGTCTGCGACGTGCCGCGTGCTGCTCGAGGTGACCGACAACAACGACGGCACGCTGACGCCCAAGGTGACCTATCGCAATGGTGCCGAGAAGGGCAAGATCGTTTTCCACAATACGCGCGATAAGGTCAAGACGATCGGCACGGTCGCGAAGCCCGATGTGGACATCGACGGGCAGCTGCTCTCTGTGGGCGACTCCTACGTCTATACCATCAACTGGGTCAACGCCGAGACCGATGCTGACGGCAACCTGGTCTCCGCCAACGTGACCGTGAAAGACGAGCTTCCTGTCGGCGTTGTGTTCGAGGCCTTTGAGGGCGAGTATGCCGATAAGGGCGCTGCGAGCGGCCAGTCGCTTACTTGGGACCTGGGTAAGCAACCCGCGGGCAGCCACGGTTCGGTGCGCGTGCGCGTAAAGATCACCGAGGACGCTGTGAAGGATGCCCAGGGTGCGGTCGGCACCGTTGAGAACAAAGCTATCGTTACGGTTGACAACAAGAGTTATACCGGCACCACGACGAACTTCGTACCCAAGAAGTCCGAGAGCGATGTCCAGGATTCGAATGGGTCGGGCGTGGCGCTGGGCGACGAACTCACCTACACCATCGGCTACAAGAACACCGAGGGCGCGTCTGCCACGGTAACGATCACCGATGCCGTTCCCGCGGGAACCGAGTTCGTGGAGTTCGCCGGCGACCATAAGGATGCCGGCTCCAAGGGCAATGACGGCAGCCTTACCTGGACGTTGAAGGACGTTCCCGCAGGCAAGGAGGGCACGGTTCAGTTTAAGGTTCGCGTGACCGAGGACGCGTTTAAGAGCGGTGGCGCTTCGGGCGACATCTCCAATCAGGCGTCGGTGGCGGTCGGCAACAACCCTGCCGTCAAGACCAACACCACCACCGATCAGGTTTCTGACGGGCGCCTGACGTTGAGCAAGACGGTCACGGCCGCCGAAGGCATCACCGCGCCCAACAAGGCATTTACCTTTAAGGTGCTGCTCTACCAGGCCGATGGCACAACGCCTCTGGCCGGCACCTTTGCGTACGCCGGTCGCCCCGATGGCACCAACGGCACTTATGTAAGCGGACAGATCAAGAGCGGTGACACCATCGCGCTTAAGGCCGGCGGCTCCGTCACGGTTACCTTGCCCATAGGTGCGCACTACGAGGTGCAGGAGCTCGACTCCAAGGGTGAGCTCATGACGAGCGAGGACGGCTTTGCGGTTGTCGATAAGGCGAACCCCCAGAAGGGTACCGTCGGACAGGCGACGAAGGTGGGCTTCACCAACGTCTACAGCGTGGAGTCCACAAAGGTGGAGAACGCTTTTAAGGTTCAAAAGAAGATCTCCGGTCGCAACTGGACTAAGGCGGATGCCTTTACCATGATGCTGACTGCCCAGGGTGAGGCACCCATGCCCAAGGGCGCCAAGGAGGGCGTGTCGACGATTGAGTTGCACAAGGATGCCCAGGTCGGCAACTTCGGTACCATCGAGTACACCAAGCCCGGTACCTATACCTATGTGATTACCGAGCCGTCGGGTGACGAGACGTCGCTCATCTTCTCGAAGGCCACCTATCGTGCCACCGTCACGGTGGCCGACGATGGCGCCGGTAAGCTGTTTGCCAAGACCAAGATTGCACAGCTGACCGACGATGCGGGCGACGCTGCTGAGCGCACGGTCGAGGCGGCGGTCTTTACCAACACCGCCAAGACCGGCAGCCTCACCGTCAAGAAGACGGTCGTCGGCGGCGACAGCCAGCGCGAGTTCGGCTTCACGGTCGCGCTGGCCGACGGGGACGGCGAGCCCGTCTCCGGCACCTTCGGCAAGGGCGAGCACGTCGTCACGTTCACAGACGGCAAGGCGACCTTCACGCTCAAGGACGGCGGGGAGAAGACCGTCGCCGGCCTGCCCGTGGGCGCGCGCTACACCGTGACCGAGGATGCCGTCGAGGGCTACACGGCTGCGGTCAACGGGGCTGACGGCTCCAAGGCCGAAGGCGCCGTGACCGAGGACGGCGCGACCGTCGCGTTCACCAACACGTACGGAACGGCCACCGAGGGCAGGGACATCTCCACCGCGGGACTCTTCACCAAGACGCTCGAGGGCCGCGACTGGGCGGAGGGCGACAGCTTCCAGTTCGCGCTCGCGGGCGAGGGCGGCGCCCCCATGCCCGAGGGGTCTGCCGACGGCTCCAAGACCGTCAGCGTGACGGCCGCCGCCGGCACCAGGGCGGGCGATAGGGTCGCCTTCGACTTCGGCCCCATCCGCTACACGCTCGATGACATCAAGGACGCCGGGTTCGCCGAGGTCGGCGGCAAGCGCGTGCGCGCCAAGACCTTCACCTACACGGTGCGCGAGGTCAGGCCCGATGACGGCTCCGCCATCGCCGGCGTGGCCTACGACGGCCACGTCGCCACGATGACGGTGACCGTGACCGACGACGGTTCCGGCAACCTCACGGCCACGACGCCCGCGATCGCGCAGGTGAGCGGTGGCGACTTCGTCAACACCTACACGACTGAGCTCGACTATTCGGCCCGCGCGGGCGTGCGCCTGTCCAAGACGCTCTCCGGCCGCGCCATGGAGGCGGGGCAGTTCGCCTTCACCGTGACCGCCGACGCCGAGACGGCCGCCAAGCTCGGCCTCAAGACCGGCAAGGACGCCTACGCCGTGGCCGCTGCCGATGACGGAGAGGCCGACCTGGTCGACCTCGTCGGCGGTGCCGCGGAGAGCGACGTGAAGTTCACCGACGCCGACGCGGGCAAGACCTACAGCTTCACCGTCACCGAGACCAAGCTCGGCGGCGAGGGCTACACCAACGACACCGCGCCGCGCACGGTGGCCATCGCGCCCGGCTACGACGCCGCGACGGGCAAGCTCACGGTCACGACCACGGTTGCCAAGGACGGTGTCGAGGTCGCCCGCAGCGAGGTCTCCACGGCAGATGACGCCACGGAGACGCCCGCGCTTGTGACGGTCGCGTTCGAGAACTCCTACGAGGCCACCGGAACGCTCGGCGGCGAGGGCAACGTGGCAATTAACGCCACCAAGACGCTGACGGGCCGCGCCGCGGCGGCAGGCGAGTTCTCGTTCTCCGTCCGCGATGCCCAGGGCGACGTGGTCGCGACCGCGACCAACCGGGCCTCCGGCGACGGCGAGGCCGCGGGGCTCGCGTTCTCGCCCATCGCCTACACCACCGACACTCTCGAGCAGATGGTGGCGGACGGCACCGCCACCAGGGCCGCCGACGGCTCATGGGCCATTCCCTATACCGTATCCGAGGACGGCACGGACCGGCTGCCCGCGGGCGTGACGGCGACCGCCTCGAGCTTCGACATCACGGTCAAGGTGACCGATAACGGCAAGGGCGGGCTGGACACTGCCGTGGTCTACCCCGAGGGCTCCGGCGGCACGCTGTCGTTCGTGAACGGCTACGGCACCAACGAGGCGACAGTCGACCTCGCGGGCACCAAGACGCTGGCGCTCGGCCAGGCCGGGCTCGGCCTCACGCAGGCCGACATCGAGGGCAAGTACACCTTTAAGATCGCGCCGCTGGACGGCGCGCCCGCGCCGGCCGACGCCTCCGGCAAGACGGTGACCGAGGCGACCAACGACGCCGCCGGCAACGTCGAGCTGGGCCACGTCACGTTTAAGCAGCCGAGCGACCTCGATGACGTCGAGATCGACCGCGACGGCCTGCGCACCAAGACGTTCGCCTACCGGGTGAGCGAGTCCGGCTCGGTCGACGGCGTGGCCAACGACGCGACGGCGACCAGGACCTTCACGGTCAAGGTGGTCGAGGACACCAACGCGGGCACGCTCTCCGCGGAGGTCCTGCCCGCAGAGGGCACGCCCGAGGGCAAGGGCGCGTTCGAGTTCACCAACACCTACGGCGTGAACCCGACGCCGAGCTCCGTCACCGACCAGATCACGGTGAACAAGAAGCTCGAGGGCCGCGACCTGGCCGAAGGCGAGTTCGAGTTCCAGCTGGTCGAGATCGCCGCCGACGGCAGCGAGAGCGTTGCGGCGACGGGCAAGAACGCCGCCGACGGCACGGTCGTGCTCAGCCCCGTCACCTACACCGCGCCCGGCGCGCACGGCTACGAGCTGCGCGAGGTCGCCGGCACGGCGGGCGGCGTGACGTACGACAAGACGACGTACCGCGTGCGCACGACGGTCACCGATGCCGGCAACGGCACACTCGCTGTCAAGCACGAGCTCATGGATGCCGAGGGCAATGCCGCAAACGACACCTCGGTGACCTTCACCAACGGCTACAAGGCCGCACCCGTCACCCTCAAGCTGGGCGCCGCCAAGGTGCTCAAGGGCGCCGAGCTCAAGGCGGGCCAGTTTAGCTTTGAGCTCAAGAGCCGGGACGGCAAGGTCATGTCGACCGCCAAGAACGCCGCGGACGGCAGCGTCACGTTCGATGTGCTGACCTTCAAGCAGGTCGGCACCTACACCTTTACGGTGAGCGAGGCCGATGATGGCCAGGCGCACGTGACCTACGACAAGGCGGTGCGCAAGATCGTCGTCACGGTGAGCGACGAGGCGGCAGACGGCACCAGGACGGGCTACCTGTCGGCGAGGGTCTCCTACGAGGGCGACGCCAACCTGCCGCCGGTCTTCACCAACAGCTACGCCGAGAATCCCGGGACCCCCGGCACCCCCGAGAACCCCGGCACGCCGGGCGGCGGCTCAGGCGGCGGTTCAGATAACGGCTCCGGCAGCGGCTCCGGCGGCGACGGCTCCAAGGGCGGCATGCCCGACACCGGCGACCGCAGCCTGCCGGTCGAGGCGCTCGCGGCCATGGCCGGCATCGGCGCGCTGGCCGTCGCGGGCGGCGCGGCCCTGTACCGTAGGCGCCGCTAGCGATATGGACGAGTGGGGCGAATCCATCCGATGGGTTCGCCCCACTTGCCGTGGCGGGCGGGAGCAGGTAAGATATACCGAGCGCCTAGCGCGTTCGATGGGTTCGGATGACGACATGTTCCGAATCTGGTCAGGTCCGGAAGGAAGCAGCCATAAGGAGCCTCTGTCGGGCATCCGGATCCATCGAGCGCACGGGCTTTCTTTTTGCGCGGTTTTACCAAACCGCGCAATGCTCGACGCTGCGCGCCACCCAGAGCGACAATTTGTCATTCAAAAGGCAAGGCATGACCAGAAGGTCTATGCCTTGCCTTTTTCATGCCAACTTGTTCGCTCTGGGTGGCGCTCGCTGGCTTTGCCAAAACATCGATGGCTACGCGGTCCAGGAGGCGGCGAAGTGTTTGGTGTCTCGCTGGTCCTCGGCTTTGCCTGCGGGATCGCTCGACTACCAAACAGCCCGCCGGCACCGGAACCGCATCGTCCAAAAATCACCCGTAAAGGCGCGTTAGCCTAATTAAATCTATCCCTTAAGGAACGCGGCTTGCTAGTGTTGTCTGGGCATTGATGGCTACGTGGTTCAAGAGACGGCGGCATTACCATCTGTTTTTACAAGTAAAGAGGTCCGTTTCCCTGGGTTGGGGAAACGGACCTCTTTTTGTCTCTTGGCTTGTGGATTGGCGAAGACAATAACCGCTGGCAGCTATTTTGGGTTCCTGAGGCGGCGTGTGGCCGTGGCGGTTATTCCGAGTCCTGCGGCGGCGACTGCTGCGAGTGCGATTGCGCTCGGCGCTGCATCGCCCGTGTTCGCGAGCTTGCCGGCGGTCGTATCTGCTTGCTTGCCGCTGCTCGTGTTCGCCTGCTTGGTGGAGCTTGATGGGGCGTCTTTGCCGGTTGCAGGTGAGGCAACGGGCGGTGTCGCCTCGGCGGGTTGCGTCGAGCCGGAGGGAGGCACTGTCTCGGTCGGTTTCGTTATCTCGGGCGAGGCGGCCTTGTCTGCCGCGGCCTTTGCCTCTTCGTATGCCTTGCAGGCGTCGTCATAGGCCGTTTGCGCTTTTTTCAAATTGTCGAGGAGCGCATCTCGCCAGGCTGTGAACCGGTCGATATCGGCTTTATATTTCTCTACAGCACGTTCACAGTCATTAACTCGTCTTTCCTCTCTTCTGAGGCGGTACTGGAACTCGCGGAGCTCCGTTTCGCAATAGTTTACGTGCGTTTTTGCCGATATGATCTCACTGTGCAACTGCTTTATTTGCTGTTTAGTAGTTTCGACAAACTCCTCGTAGCCGAGTGCTTCGAGTGTCTTAAGCATCTCATGTTTCTTCTCTAATTCTGCCTGGAGCTCGCTTACCCGGTTGATGGCCCCGTCGTATTTGGCTTGGGCAGCATCGACGTCCGCTTGCATGGTGGGAAGGAGTTCCCTCCCTTCGGCGGCTTGCGCCGCCATCTTTTCGCGGTACTCTTGAAAACGGGTAATGTCATCATTGAATCTCGCAATTTTCTCGGGACTTGCGGCGTTTTTTGCGGCCTCGAGGTTTTTGAGCGCTTCCTGCATGGCTGCATACGCTTTTTCTTTTGCGGCGGCCGCGTCTTCTGTCTGCGGGGCGCCCGAATTGCCGTTGGCGGCGCTCGTCTGCGAAACGGCCGCACCGGTGGGGGCGCTGGTTTCTGCCGCGATCGCCGTTACGGGGGCGATTCCCGCGACAAGTGCCGCGGAAAGGGCGATGCCCACAGTTGCTCGTCTTGCTCTTCTTGCGAGAATGTCGTTCATCTCGGCACCTCATTTCAAGGGTCGGCGACTAACTTGGTAGCACTAATGTAAGTATACCAAGTGGTCGACCCGACACTGGCTGGGTGCGCGCCTCTCCGCTTCTTTGGAAACCGAATCCTATTAGAAATGACGAGTTGTTTACGCTTCTTTTGGGCTCACCGTACTATCATGATTCGGATTGAGTGTGAATGATGATAGGGAGCGCCTATACATGATTGAGCTGCTCAGGCGTTTTGGTGGTAAGTTTCGCCGGTATATGGTGATCGGCCCTGCGTGTAAGCTGATCGAAGTGATCTTTGACCTGCTGACGCCGCTGGTGATTGCCCAGATGATCGATAAGGGTATTGGCGCACACGATGTCAACGCCGTCGTCCACTACGGTATGCTGCTTGGCGCCATGGCTGTGATCGGCATCTCGTTTACGCTCGTCTGCCAAAAGATGGCGGCGCTCACCTCGCAGGGCATGGGCACCGATATCCGCGGTGCGCTCTACCAGCACATCAACAAGTTGAGCTATGCCGAACTCGACCGCTTTGGCACGCCGTCGCTTATCACCCGCATCACCAACGACGTCAACCAGGTGCAGCTCGCTGTGGCGCTGGGCGTACGCATGCTCATCCGCTGGCCCTTCTTGGCGGTGGGCTCTATGTGCGCGGCCCTTGCCATCGACCTTAAGCTCGGCATGATCTTCTTGATCTGCACGCCCGCTATCGGCCTGGTGTTTTGGTTTGTCATGGCGCGCTGTATCCCGTATTACAGGCAGCTGCAGGCAAAGCTCGACCGCATCGCGCTTATCTGCCGCGAGGGGCTTTCGGGCGCCCGCGTTGTTCGCGCCTTTGTGCGTGAGGACCACGAGCGCGAGCGTTTTGCCCAAGCCGCCGATGACCAGGCCAATACTGCCATCGCGGTGGGCAAGCTCTCGTCGATCCTTAATCCCGTCACGTTTCTTGTGATGAACCTGGGCGTGTGCGCCATCCTGTGGGTGGGCGGCATCCAGGTCAACGTGGGCGAGCTCACGCAGGGTCAGGTCATGGCGTTTGTGAACTACATGACGCAGACGCTCACCTCCATCGTGTACGTCGCCAACCTGGTCGTGGTCTTTACCAAGGCGAGCGCCAGCGCGTCGCGTATCAACGAGGTGCTCAATTGCGTGCCGAGCATCGCTGACGAGGGCAACCAGCCGGTCGCGCTGCCTGAGCCGAGCGACCTGACGGGTGGCGCTGTTCCGGTCCCTGCGCTGAGCTTTGACCATGCGAGCTTCTCGTTTGGCGCCGGCGCGGCAAATGCCGTCAACGATGTGACCCTGGAGCTCCCGCTGGGCAAGACGCTTGGCATTATCGGCGGTACGGGTAGCGGCAAGTCCACGCTCGTCTCGCTTATCCCGCGCCTGTACGATGCGAGCGCCGGCAGCGTGAGTGTGATGGGCGCCGACGTGCGCACCTGGCCGCTCGACCAGCTGCGCCGTGTGGTCGCGACCGTTCCACAGCGTGCGTCGCTGGTGAGCGGCACCATCCGCAGCAACCTGACCTGGCGCGACGAGGCTGCGACCGACGAGGATCTCTGGGCGGCGCTCGACATGGCGCAGGCGAGCGAGTTCGTGCGCAACAAGCCGCAGGGGCTCGATACCCCGGTCGAGGCGGGCGGTAAGAACTTCAGCGGTGGCCAACGCCAGCGCCTGACCATCGCGCGCGCCCTGGTGGGCTCGCCTCAGATATTGATCATGGACGATTCTGCCTCGGCGCTCGACTTTAAGACCGACGCGGCGCTTCGCCATGCCATCCGCGAGCGCAGTGTGCGCGGTGCCGCCGAGGGCGGGCTGCCGCTCACGACCGTCATCGTGAGCCAACGTGTCTCGACCGTGCGCGACGCCGATATGATCTGCGTACTTGACCACGGTTCGGTCGCGGGCCTGGGCGCGCACGATGAGCTCTACACGACCTGCCAGCTCTACCGCGAGATTTGCCAGTCGCAGCTTCGCCGCGAGGAGCTCGAGGGTCAGCAGGGGAGCACGACGCCCGCGTCCGCTCCGACCGCCCCCGCATCCGTCTGCGCAAAGGAGGGCTGCTAAATGAATCCGTACACTTCCTCCGGTTCGGTCGCCACGATGACGGCCAACGTGTCCGGTAACGATAGCCTCAACGACCTGGGCGACGGTCCGCGCCAGCCCGGCGACCCCGAGCGCTATCCCGTGGGTGCGGTGACTCGCCGTCTGATGGGCTACGTTCGTCCGCATCGCATTTCGTTTGTTGCGTCGTTTGTGAGTGCCGCCATCTCCGTGATTCTGCAGCTCTACACGCCTATCCTTATCGGCGAGGGCATCGACCTGATCGTCGCCGCCGGGCAGGTGGACTTCGATGCGCTGCTGCCGCTCGTTACCAAGCTCGCGATTGTCGTCGTAGGTGCTGCGGCCTTCCAGTGGCTGCAGGGCTATTGCGTCAACCGCCTGTCCTACGAAACGGTGCGCGACATGCGCGTGGAGGCGAGCGATAAGCTCAGCCGCATGCCGCTCAGCTTTATCGACAGCCATGCCCACGGCGACCTTATGAGCCGCGTGGTCAACGACGTCGATCAGGTGGGCGACGGTCTGCTGCAGGGCTTTACGCAGCTCTTCACCGGTGTTATCACCATCGTGGGCACGCTCGCGTTTATGCTCTCCATTAACCTGACCATGACGCTCGTGGTGGTACTCGTCACGCCGCTTTCCATTTTTGCAGCTGGTGCCGTCGCCAAGCTTTCCAATAAGAGCTTCACTGCTCAACAGCGCATCCAGGGCCAACTCGGCGGTCATATCGAGGAGTATGTGGGCGAGCAAAAACTGGTGGATGCGTTTGCCTACGGCCCGAACGCCCAAGCGCGCTTCGACGCCCTCAACGCCGAGCTCTATACGGCAGGTGAACGCGCACAGTTTATGGGCTCGCTTTCCAACCCCGGTACGCGCTTTATCAACAACATCATCTATGCCGTGGTCGCCGTGATTGGCTGCGTGGGCGTGATCACGGGCGTGCCCGCTGCGCTCACGGTGGGCGGCGTGCAGATTTTCCTGTCCTATGCCAACCAGTACACCAAGCCGTTCAACGAGGTCACCAACGTCATTACGCAGATCCAGACGGCGTATGCCTCGGCGCGCCGCATGTTTGCGCTGCTCGATGCGCGCGAGCAGGAGCCCGATGCGGCGGATGCCGTGGAACTTGCCGCCCCGCAGGGTGAGGTGACCTTTGAGCATGTGGACTTTAGCTACGTGTCCGACCGCAAGCTGCTGCAGGATATCTGCATCGAGGCCAAGCCCGGCATGCGCTTTGCCCTCGTTGGCCCTACGGGCTGCGGCAAGACGACGCTCATCAACTTGCTGCTGCGGTTTTACGATATCGATGCCGGACGCATCATGGTCGATGGCCGGTCTTCGCGTGACTACACGCGCGCAAGCCTGCGCCGTGCCTTTGGCATGGTGCTGCAGGACACTTGGCTGTTCGAGGGCACGGTGGCGGAAAACATCGCCTACGGCTGTCCTGACGCCACGCGCGAGCAGGTTATCGAAGCTGCCAAGCGCGCGCATGCGCACAAGTTTATCGTGCAGCTGCCAGGCGGCTACGATACGGTCATCGGCGAGGACGGCGGCACGTTTAGCCAGGGTCAAAAACAGCTGCTGTGCATCGCGCGTGTCATGCTCACCGACCCGGCTATCTTGCTGCTGGACGAGGCGACCTCGAGCATCGATACCCGCACCGAGCTGCAGGTGCAGGCGGCATTCGACGAGCTCATGGCCGGTCGCACAAGCTTTGTCGTGGCGCACCGCCTGAGCACCATCCGCAACGCCGACTGCATTTTGGTCATGCGCGACGGCGAGATTATCGAGCGTGGCACGCACGACGAGCTGCTAGCGGCAGGCGGCTTTTACGCCGAGCTCTACCGCAGCCAGTTTGCCCAGTGAGCAAGCCCGTGGGGCAAATTAATCAATCGACAGACGGTGGTTTACATCTGTCACGTTAGTACTAAGATATTCATCTAATAAATTGCATTAGTGGCTTTAGTTTTGGGGGAAACGAGGCAACGTGACTATGACGTGCTCTTTGGTGGTTAACAGCAAGAGCGGTAATACCAGGATGGTTTCGGGCGCGATTAAGCGCGCTCTGCAGGCTGCGGGTGTTGAGTTTGTTCATGCCGCGGCGTTGAGCGACGATGCGGATGCAGATCAGGTTGCGCTCGAGGCGCAGGGCGCCTGCGCGGCCGACACGGTGCTCGTCGGTTTTTGGTGCGACAAGGGCGCGTGCACGCCTTCGGTTGCCGCGCTGCTCTCCGCTCTGCACGGCAAGCGCGTTTTCCTCTTTGGTACCTGCGGTTTTGGCGCCGACCAGAGCTATTATCAGCAGATTATCAATCGCGTGACCTCCAATTTGGCCGAGGATGCCGAGCTTGCGGGTTGGGCGATGTGCCAGGGCAAGATGGGCCCCGCGGTCAAGCAGCGCTACGAGGCCATGCTCGAGCAAGATCCCGACAACGCCCGATTTAAGATGCTGCTCGACAACTGGGTTGCCGCGAAGGACCATCCCACCAAGGAAGATCTGGACAACATGGCTGCAGCCGCCAAAAAGGCCGTGCTGGGGGAGTAGCTCCCATCGCTGACGGCGGTCGGTCCATCTTTCTAAATGAAACGTCCTCCCGGGCGTCGGGGCACGAAGTTCCCTGCTCTACAGTCCTGCGCAAGACGAAGGCCACATTAAGTGGCCTTCTTTGCGTGCGTAACTCGCGATGAACTTCGTGCCCCGCCGTCCGGAAGGACGCCTCTTTATTGATGGGAGGCCTGATAGGTCGATGGTTCCGTGCCCGGATGCGTCCAAAGTGGGACGGGCTTTCCGGATGGGCAGGCTTTCGAAAAATGCGTCCCGGAATTTGCCTTTGGAATGGGACGTAGTTTCCCGTTGAGGTGCTTTGCGGAAAGTGCATCCCACTCTGGGCGGTCGAAGTGGGACACACTTTCCCAAAGGCGCTCCAACGGGAAATTGCGTCCCATTATTCGGTCAAGAAACGGGATGCATTTTCCCAATGAGAGCAAAACCGGAAAATGCATCCCACAATCAGCCCTCAAAGTGGGACGCCGTTTCCCAATGAGGCTCAAGCGGAAAATGCATCCCGGAATTTGCGCTCAAAGTGGGATGCGGTTTCCGGTTGAGGGTCTAAGGGGAAAGTGCGTCCCAGAATCGACGCTTGAAATGGGATGCAGTTTCCCGATGAGGCACTCGACGGAAAATACATCCCAGAAATGGCCTTTGAGCTGGGATAAGATTTCCGCGGCATCTCGGATTCTCAAAAATGAGACACGCCGTTGGCGAAAATGAGACACGTGATATCGGGCATCGGACGTATCATTTGTAAAAATGAGTCCACTCCACTCGAATAAAGCGAGGTCCCTCATGTACGTTCCACACCCCCGTATCCGTAGGCTGTCGAAAATCCCGCTTGTTGGGACGGCGGCGCTTGCTGCGTTGATCGCCACGAGCGTCGCCTGCTTCACGGCCGCGCCCCAGGTTGCCCAGGCGGCAGATGCGCCTGCAATCACCGATATGACCGAGCAGGATTATCAAGCCCTGGGTCTGGGCACGAGCGAGGACATTCCGGCCGATACCGTTGGCCCCTATTCCACTGATACCCCCACGACGTTTGCCACGCGCGGCGAGGTCTATATGGCAGCTAACGGTAGCCATGGCAATCGCTACACTCTGCGCGACAAGCTCGAGAACGTCGAGCGCGGTGACATTGGCGGCAGCAGCAAACTCACCGATGGCTATGGAAGTGTGTGGGGCGCCGCAAAGTTCTGGCAAAACGTCAACAACTTCGATACGAACAGCGATCTCTACAAGCATAGCGACTACGGCGGCGGCACCTGGTCGTACCTAAGCAACAATGAGTCCTCAACAGTACTCGCCAACGACAACAACGGTTTCTCGGGCATTCACGCCACGAGTGTTGAGTTCTGCAGCGACGCCAGCACGGGCAAAAAGAGCCGCGTTGCCGAGCTCCGTGCCTACGGCGACAGTTCCTCCACGACGATTGACGGCAAGTCATACGCCGGAAAGGTTGAGCTGGTCCTCTACTCGTTTAGCAACGGGCGTACGCGCACTCTCGACACACACCTGCCGGTGACGGTCAACACTAATATGATGTACGAAGGCCGTTTTAAGTACCTGGATGCCGGTTACCTGCAAGAGCACGACGCCGTCTTTGATGTCGAGGCGGGCGATGTCGATGGCGACGGCGTCGACGAGCTTTTTGTCTACGCGGGCTGCTATGTCGACGAGAACGGCGTGCGCAAGGCTGTAGTCGACATGTATGACTTGGAGGGCGGCAACTGGAAGCAAAGCGTCGTCAAGATCGATGCCGGTAACGCCGCGGACTACACCACGCACAACAAGGGCGGGAACGACTCCTGGACGCAGCTTCAGTCAGCTCCTGTCGTTTCGCTAGCGGCCGGCGACCTCGATCGCGATTTTTGCGATGACCTCGCCATCGTGGTCTCGGCACCCTACGGCAAGAAGAATATTGATAAGTCGACGCATTGCGAGCTGTTTTCGTGGGATGCATCCAAGGGTGCGCTCGTCCATGTCGATGCTCTGGGCGACGCGGGCGCAATCTCCCTCTCCGCGAACGGCAAGACCATGGTCGCTGCGAATGCGACGTTCGGCACGTTTGCCGCCTACGATGAAGAAGGAAAGAAGACGGGTGAAACCGTCACGGGCCTTATTCTTGCGGGCTATGACTGGCAACGCAGCGCTTTTGATTACGGCGCTTCTGACGGCAGCAAGGGGCTGTACGGCGCGCTGTACCGCTACGCGTATTTTGACTCGGAGTCTGGCGAGTTCAAGCTTTCCGATTGCAAGGAATACAGAGACGGGCTCCTCGCCTCCTATGGGCTGATGCATGTGCCCAACAGCGCATGGAAGGATAGCGCTCAGGATAAGCGCTATCCGTGCACCTTGGCGCCTATTGCCCTTGCCACTGCCAACCTTGACGGCCTGTCCGAGCAGCTGGCGGTCGACGAGGTGCTCGTGGGCGGCGATGTGTTCCGCGACTTTGCCTGCAACACGGCACAGAGCGGGGCTCAGGGCTTGGGGTCCATGGTCGGAACCATGAGCATGAGCGGTCAGCAATACAACAGCAGCAACAAGCATGACCACAAGGGTATAGAGCAGGTGTGGATCAGCGACGTCAAGGCGGGCAGCGTCTCGGGTTCGGACCGCTATAACGAGAGCTTTATCGCCGTGGTGGGCAAGCACCGCGACGAGGACCTGCGCAAGAACGATGACTACTATTGGATGACCGCCTCGCATTTTTCGCTCGACGAGAACGGAAAGGTGCGCCGCGGCGAGGAGCAGGTGATTAGCGAGAGCAACCGTCGCGGCACTACCTACGGCACATTTATCTCGCTCGCGCTGCCCGATGTCGACAACGACAGCGTCAAGATCACGTACAAGGACCGCTACAAGGTCTATACCAACCCGCGCGTGCTTGCCGTGCTGCAGGATGCGCCCTATGTTGAGGATCTGGAGCAGGCATACGGCTATCTGGTGTTGGGCGGCACGTCATACGGAGAGGAAAAGGGCACGGGGACATCCCAGGGCTATACCATTGGCGCCGAGTTGGGCGTTGCCGTCGAGGTGCAGACCGGTCCGCCCCTGGTCGCGATGAATGCTTCAGTCGATTTTGCCGCCGAGGGATGCTATGACTACCGGAGCGAGCGCACGGTCAGCGCAAGCGTAAGCTATGAGTCGCATGCCGGCGAGGGTGACAAGGCCGTGCTCTACACGATTCCGATGGTCTATTACGAGTATGAGATCGAAAATGAGGAAACTGGTGGCAAGGGCGTGATGGCGGCGCCCGTGTCGCTCGGCGCGCAGACCTCGGTCGTTAATGTCGAGGCCTATGACCGCATTGCCAAACAGCACAATATGACGCCGCTCAGCTACTTTTTGACCAACCGGTCGGGAGAACCCGGAACCTATCAAACGACGCTCAACGGCGAGACTCCCGTTGGGGATTCCTTTGGCCTGGGCAAGCCTGGCGTAACGCGCGCCTACACGCACGATGGGTTTAACGGCGCCGCCGCGCAGTCGGGGGCGAGCATTGAGCAGACCATCGAAGTCGAGGAGGGCAAGGAGCAGGAGCTCGAGCTCGGCTTGACGCTGAACGGCAGCGTTGTCATGGGCGCGAAGCTTGCAAAGCACGAGTTGTTTGGCGGCCTGTGCTTTGGTGCCAACGCCGGCTTTACTGCGGGTAACTCCTCGAGTGAATCGACCGAATACGGCGGCACCGTCGACAACCTGCCCGAGGCCGCGCAGGGCAAGTACGGTTTTGTGTGGCGTCTGGGCGTCAACGCGGTGGATGTCGACAAGTTCGAGGCAGACTCGGGCGACAAGCTCGGCACCAAAGACACCGACCAGTTCTGGATCGTGGGCTATGACGTTAAGGACGTCGAGATGCCCGACGCGCCGGCCGTGACGGGCTTTACGGCAAACGCCGTCGATTCGACCAGCGTTACGTTTAGCTGGGACGATGTACTCGCAAACAAGAGTGGCTTTAGCTACGGCGTGGGCATGCTGCAGAGCAATGCGGCGGATGCGGTCGTCAATAGCTGGAAGATTGCCGACAACACGCAGACCTCGCTCAAGTGGGATGGGCTGCAGCCCAATACGGAGTATCGATTCGCCATCGCCGCCGTTAAGAATGGATCCACGACCGAAACAGGTATTCGCTCGGCAATCATCACGGTCAAGACCATGCCCGATGGCATGACGATGACCGTGAGCGGACCTGCGGCGGATGCTGCGGAGGGGTCGGATCTTGGATACGACTCTTCGGTTGAGCGCACGGCGGGAAGCCACCTGACGCTCTCGGCGATTGGCCATGTGAAGCAACTCGGTGCCGACGATAGCGAAACAGGGTTGGCACCGACCTATATGTGGTACCGCAAGGGCCGCGGCGAGACAGAGTTTAAGCTCGTGGGTGCCGATGGCAACCTCGCGGCTGGAACGGCCTCAAAGCTCGAGATTGACCTGACCGCAGACGATGACGGTGCGCAGTATTACTGCCACGTGGGATACAACGACGTGGGCCTCGACACCGGCACGACGCTCGTGAATATCGAGGCCGGGGAGACGGCGCCCACAATGGTGAACGCCACCCCGATCCGCACGCGCCGCCTGTTCTCACAGGCAAGTGCGGGCGCCAAGAAGTTCCTGGACCATACGCTGGTAAACACCGCCGGCCCAACCGATTCCGAAGGCTCAAAGGACCCCGAGACTCCTGAGACCCCGACGAACCCGGACAAGCCCAAGTCCGACAACGGAGCTAAGACCGACACCAAGGTCAAGACTACGACCACAGCGAAGAACCTCGCAAACACCGGCGACCAAACATTCGCCCTAGTCGCCACCGCAGCAGCAGCGGGAGCAACGCTCGTAGTGATAGCCCTCATCATGCTGATCAAGCGCCGCAAGACCCACTAGTAGCCAGTCGAACATATCGACAACCCAAAAACCCGGGTAGCCAAAAAACAGGCCACCCGGGTTTTCTGTTGAGTGGAGACTCCGCAAGCGGAAACTGCATCCCACAATTAGCGCCCGGAACGGGACACATTTTCCGTCAAGCCCTCATCCGGAAAATCCATCCCAGTTTGAGCGCCCAGACCGGGACGCACTTTCCCAAAGGGTCCTCAACGGGAAACTGCGTCCCATAATTAGACCGAGAAATGGGATGAACTTTCCCAATCGGGTCCCAAGCGGAAACTGCATCCCATTCCAGACAAGAATTTCGGGACACACTTTCCGCAAACAAAGAAGGCCACATAACGTGGCCTTCAACTTATATATGTTCGGCGATACACCCAAGACAAGCCACGCTCCAACAACAGGGCGTCTGTCCGGGCGGAGGCATATAAGGTTCATCGCGAGTTCCGCACGCAAAGGAGGCCACTTAATGTGGCCTCCGTCTTGCGCAGGACTGTCCGAGCAGGGAGCCTTACATACCTCCGCCCGGACAGACGTTTCAGTTATGAGCGACCCGCTACTTGATCTTGGTCGTACCCGGTGCCAGGTTGGGGTCGGTCTCGTTGGCCTCGGTCTGGAAGTGCTCGGTGTACACGTTCTTGCCGTCGCGGAACATCTCGTAGTACTGCATCTTGGCGTAATCCTCGCGCGCCTTGGTGGCGGCTGCGGCTTCGGCGTCGTCACCGGTGACGTTGGAGGAGAGCGCCCAACGCAGGCTGGCGTCCTCGTAGCCGACCGAGTTGATAGCGGGCAGCGACTCGCGCAGCGTCATGTGCGCTTTCTGGTAGTCAGTCAGCGGGGCGCCAATCAGCTGCATGAGCTGCGTGGACAGGTAGTTGGTGGACAGGTCGTCGACCTCACTCGTCTGGTCGCAGCCGGCAACGTCGTAGTTGGCCCAGATGATGTAGTCGGTCTGCCACAGACGTTCCTGGTGCGTGGCATCGTCCTCGCCGGTAAACCACTTATCGTTGAACTTGGACGGGAAGAACGGCTGGTGGTCGCCCCAGAACACCACGACTACCTTACGGTCGAGCTTGCTCAGGGCGTTGAGGAAGTAGCGAAGCGCCTGGTCGGACTGCTCGATGCACGAGACATACTCGTCGACATCGGACAGCGTGCCGTCCTCGACGGTCTTGGCGTCCAGATCGGTCGTGTCGATATTCAGGTGCATCTGCTTGTCGACCGGCAGCAGGCCCGTGTCGTAGCCCGAGTGGTTCTGCATGGTCACGTCGAAGATAAACTGCGGATCGGCGTTCTGGTCGAGCAACTCGAGAATCTTGTCGTAGGTAGCCTGGTCGGTCACCATGCCGCGCAGGGTGTCGGCTCCCTGGAAGTCGTTGATGGACAGGAACTGGTCAAAGCCAAAGTCCTTGTAGACGTTCTCGCGGTTCCAGTTGGTCGCGTGGTTGGGGTGCATGGCCGTGGTGGAATATCCGAGCGACTTGAACTGCTCTGCCAGATTCCCGGTCGTTTCCATGTTGTAGATGGTGTAGGGGTACACACCCGAGCCCAGGTTGGCCATGGAGTTGCCGGTCATAAACTCAAACTCGGTATTGGCGGTGCCGCCGCCGTAGGCACTCACGTAGAGCTTGCCGCGGCTGAGGCAGTTGGACAGGCTCTTAAAGTACTGCGGGCCCTCGTAGCCGGCGCGCATGTTCTGGTAGATCGAAAGGTCTGAGAAGGTCTCGTTCATGATGGCGATGACCGTGGGCTTCTCGCTGTCGAACTGCTCCTTTGCGGCGGCGCGCTCGTCGCTCTTGGCCGCGTCGGACTTGTCGTAGGCCTTGGCGTACTTTTTGAGCGTGGCCTTGGCATCGTCGACGGAGTAGTCGGCGGGTTTGGGCGGCTTGATGGACTGCGCCGCACTAATAAAGGCGGGCAGGTAGCCCTCGCGCCAGTAGCTCTCGAGCGGGCGCCAGGTGTAGACGGTGATGCCGAGGGTGTTGTAGTAGTCGATGAGCGTGACATGCGCGGTTACGCCGCCCAGGCACAGCACTGCCACGAGCAGGTTGGTGAGCAGCATACGCTTGGCGTTGGCGGCACCCTTCTGACGGTGCGGTGCTACCAGGCCGGCGTACTCGCACAGCAGCATGGCGATGGCGGTAAAGCCCATGGACAGCACGCAGAACAGCGAGATCGAGAAGGTGTAGCCGGTGCCGGCGACCGCGGCGGCGGTGGAGATGGCCGAAAGGTCGCCCGGCTGGATGGGCATGGATTTAAACGTGATGACGAAGAACTCGGCAATGCCCAGGACAAAGAGGGCAAAGGCCAGGACCGCGGAAGCTGCGCCGTGGCGCTGGAACAGGAAGAACAGGCCGACCATGAGCGTGGTGATGATGGCCCACTCGAGCAGGATGCATAGGGGGTAGACCCAAGTAAAGTCGTGGTTGGACGAGACCTCCATGCCCAGCAGCGCAAAGACGCCGGCGAGCAGCAGGCACAGGACGGCGGCGACGAGCGGTTTGCCCACAAAGGCGCCGCGCAGGCGGGCGAGCTTGCCGGTGGGGGCGGGGGCGTCGGGCGCGGCGAACGCAAAGACGCGCGGGGCGATGCGGTCGCGTGCGATGCTGGCCCAAGCGCAGCCGGTGAGGATGGCGTTGGTCAGGATGAGCATCACAAAGGCGAGCGGCTCGTTTTGAGCGACGAGGCCCACGGCGCCCCAAATAGTCAAAAAGACCTGGAACAGGCCGAAGGCGATGCTCCACCCAAGAGCGCTTTTGGCAACGGTGCCCGACTGAGCGCGAATGGCCTTGGCCTCGCGCAAGACAAGGTAGACGGTCGCCGCAAGACCGACGAGCGAGATGGCGGCAGCGAACATGCTGAGACTCCTCACAAACTAAAACGTACGAAAGCGGGGGTTTACCCGATTGTTACCAAGATATGCGCTGCAATTGGTGTCTGCGCACAACAACCAGCCATATTAACGCGCACGTGTGGCGGTGTGGCGCAATGTAGTGGCGACCTGCGCGATAATGGACGGGAATTACACGGAAACGTAAAGGCTTCTTAAAGAATTAGCGAGGATGAGGCGATGAACGAGCAGGTTTGCACCAAGGCTGTGGATACGTGTGGCTATCCGGTCGAGACCACGGGCAATGCGGTGCTGGACACGTTGGAGCACCGTTCCTCCACGCGTGCCTTCGCGCGTGATGACGACGATCGTCCCGTGGCGGTGACCGACGAGCAGCGGGCGGCGATCCTGCATGCGGCGAGCCGTGCGCCGTCGGCAGGCGCCATGATGATGTACTCCATCGTAAGCATTCGCGAACAGGCCACGCTCGATCGTCTGGCCGACCTGTGCGATCACCAGCCCATGATCGCCAAGGCGCCCTGGGCACTTATATTTGTGGTCGACTATGCCAAGTGGATCGATCTGTTTGAGCATGTGGGTTGCTTTGAGCCCGAGTTTGTCGAGCGCACGGGCAAGGCGCCCCGCCGCGCGCCGGGTTTGGGCGACTTTGCCATCGCGGCGCAGGATGCCGTGATCGCCGCGCAAAACGCCGTGGTTGCCGCCGAAGCCCTGGGGCTGGGGAGCTGCTACATCGGTGATATCGTCGAGAATGCCGAGGAAGTTGCCGAGCTGCTCGATCTGCCGCCCTATACCATGCCGCTGTCGATGCTCATCATCGGCACGCCCCGTAAGGAGCGTCCGGCCATTGCGCATCCTGTGGTGAACCTGGTACACGAGGAGCGCTACTGCCGCGCCGATGCTGCGACCATGGACGCGCAGGTGGCCGAGATGGACGCGATGTTTCGCCCGCATGCCCGCGAGGTGGGCGAGCGCGTGGTGGATATCTACGCCCGCAAACACACCAGTCCCTTTATGGCCGAGATGAGCCGCTCCATGGAGTGGTGGTTCAAAAATTGGCTTGGAAAATGACGAATGTGACAAAGGGACAGTCCCTTTGCCGCATTCCATATCGCCGCGGTAGCCTAAAGACTGTATAAATCTTTATCTAGCTGGGAAAACAGTGCATTAAAACATGGGCCGATTACCTATAATCCCTTCGAACATTAAAGTTGGGAGGAAACCGGCTTATGGAACAAAAGGCCAAGGAGGCAGCCTCGCACGCTGCGATTCCTGTGAGCATCTCGGCGATGCTCGTCACGCTGGGCGTGGTGTATGGTGATATCGGCACCAGCCCCATGTATGTAACCAAGGCGCTCGTTGCCGGCAACGGCGGCATCGGAAGCGTCACGGAGGAGTTCGTGCTCGGCGCGCTCTCCCTTGTCGTGTGGACGGTCACGCTGCTGACCACCATCAAGTATGTGCTCATCTCGCTGCGCGCCGATAACCATGGTGAGGGCGGCATCTTTGCCCTGTACAGCCTGGTCAAGCGCTGCGGCAAGTGGCTTATCATCCCCGCCATGCTGGGTGGCGCCGCGCTGCTCGCCGACGGCATCCTGACGCCGGCCGTTACCGTTACCACGGCCATCGAGGGCCTGCGCACTATCCCGGCGGTCCATGCCGTGCTGGGCGATGATCAGGGCCGCGTCGTCGCCATTACGCTCGCCATCATCATCGCGCTCTTCTTGGTACAGCGCATCGGTACGGCCAAGATCGGTCACGCCTTTGGCCCCATCATGACGCTGTGGTTCCTGTTCCTGGGCGGCACGGGTCTGTTCTTTGTCTTCCAGCACCCCGCCGTGCTGCTGTGCCTCAACCCGGTGCGCGGCATCGCCTTTTTGCTGAGCCCCAACAACCACGCGGGCATCATGATTCTGGGCAGCTGCTTCCTCGCCACCACCGGTGCCGAGGCGCTCTACTCCGACATGGGCCACGTCGGCCGCGGCAACATCTACGCTACCTGGCCGTTCGTTAAGTGCTGCCTGCTGCTTTCCTATATGGGCCAGGGCGCTTGGCTTATGAACAACGCTGCCAACCCCGAGCTCATGGGCATTGCCGATCTCAACCCGTTCTACCAGATGCTCGCCCCGGGCCTGCGCCCGTTTGCCGTAGGCCTTTCCACCGTCGCGGCCATCATTGCCTCGCAGGCGCTCATCACCGGCGCATTCTCGCTGGTGTCCGAGGCCAGCCGCCTGGACCTCATGCCGCACATGCAGGTCTTCTACCCTGCCGAGACCAAGGGCCAGCTCTACATCCCCATGGTCAACAACGTCATGCTTGTCGGCTGCGTCATCGTGGTGCTGCTGTTCCAGAACTCGGCGCATATGGAAGCCGCCTACGGCCTTGCCATTACGCTGACTATGATGTGCACCACGCTGCTGCTCTTCTTCTACCTGCACGAGGAGCGCAAGCTCAAGGTTGCTCCGTGGATCTTCGCGGCCTTCTTCCTTTTGCTCGAAGGCTTCTTCTTCGTGAGCTCGCTCACCAAGTTCTTCCACGGCGGCTACTTCACCATCCTCATGGCTGCACTCATCATGGGCATTATGGTGTGCTGGTACAACGGCACGGCGGTCGAGCAGCGCCAGTTTACGCTGCTGCCGCTGCGCAGCTACCTGCCGCAGCTCAAGCGCCTGCGCGACGACGATCGCTATGAGCGCATGAGCGACAACATCGTGTACCTGACCAAGGACACCCATACCGATTACATTGACCGTGATATCGTCTACTCGATCTTGGACAAGCATCCCAAGCGCGCTCGTGCCTGGTGGTTCGTGAATGTCGAGACCATGGATGAGCCGCATACCTTTGCCTATTCGGTCGAGACGTTCGGCACCGACTACGTGTTCCGCGTGCATCTGTACCTGGGCTACAAGATCAACCAGCGCGTCAATGCCTATCTGCGTCAGGTCGTTCAGGACCTGGCTGCCACCGGCGAGCTGCCGGCGCAGACGCATGACTACTCGGTCTACAAGGATCCGGGCAACATCGGTACGTTCAAGTTCGTCCTGATTCGTAAGCTTCTGGCGCCCGAAAGCGATGTGGAGCCGAGCGAGCGTACGGCCATCACGCTCAAGTACATCATCCGCCGCGCCGCCGGCACGCCTGCACGCTGGTACGGCCTGGAGAACTCCAACGTGAGCTTTGAGTACGTGCCGCTGTTCACCAAGTTCAAGGCCGTGAACAAGATGCAGCGCCTGGCCCCCAACGAGCGGCCGTAGGCGCCGACGGGTTGCACGGAGTTGGTTTTCGATGGACAAGATTGAGACCGGGGAGGCAAACATGGATGCAAAGATGCTTGATGGCCGCGAGGTGGTTGCCGAGCTGGTACGTGAGGCACGCGCTGACGCCGCCGAAGATCGGTTTTTGACGAACCGTGCCAACATGGATATGGCCGATCGCGTAATTTCGATCGTGGCACTGGTATTTGGAGCGGTGTGCGTGTGTGCCCTGCTCGCGCACGTGCTGTTTGTCTAGCGACCGTCGGTTGCAAAGGCTATACACTTGGAACCACCACAAGGGAAACCACCACAAAGGTGCCTGTCCCTTTGTGGTGGTTTTTGTTTTTGAGAGAGGGGCGGGGCACTGATGGACGTCCGTACGGACGGCGATATTGCCGATAGCTTTTGGTGGCGGCGCACAACGCTGACGCGCCGCACTCCTCTGTATGACGCCTGCGTATCGGTGGGGCTGCTGGTCGCGGCGACGATTGTGGGCGCGCTGCTCGACCATCCGGGTCTCGCGCCGAGCATCATGATCGTCTATGTGTTCGCCGTTCAGCTGTGCGCATTCTTTACCTGGAGTCGCCTGTATTGCTTGCTGAGCTCGGCTGCCGCCGTGGCGCTCTACAACTTCTTGTTTGTCGACCCGCGCTACTCGCTGTCGCTTATCGACCGCGGCTATCCCGGCATGTTCTTCATCATGTTCGTGGTCTCGCTTGTGTCGAGCTCGATTGCGTTGGCCCTGCGCCGTGCCTTGGCACAGGCTGCCGCCAGCGACCGCCGCACGCATATGGTGCTCGAGACCAACCGCATGCTGCAGCGGTGCGCCGATCAGCAGCAGATTGTCCATGCCATGGCCACGCAGCTGGCGCGTCTTTCGGGCTGTCCGGTCGTGTGGTACAGCGCCGACGCCGAGGGCGATGACCTGCTGCCGCGTGCGACATACACGGCCGTGGGCGATGCCGCACCGGTGCACGAACTGGCGCCGCAGATGCCGCCGCGGCTCTCGGCATCCGCCTATGTGGGAACGCCGCTCGACGCCACGTTTGGCGGCTCGGCGTTTTATGGCATCTACCTGACGGTTCGCACAGGCGACGGCTTCGCGCGCTCGGGCGACCCCGCCTCGGTGGTGGGCGTGCTGGCTATCGTTGCCGAGCCCGACGTGCTGACGCACGAGGAGCGAACACTTGCCGATGCCATCGTGAGCGAAGGCGAGCTGGCACTCGATCGCGCCCGCGCCATGGAGGCCCGCGAGGAGGCGGCGGTGCTCGCCAAAAACGAACAGCTGCGCGCCAACCTGCTGCGCTCCATCTCGCACGATCTGCGTACGCCGCTCACCAGTATTTCGGGCAACGCCGATGTCCTGCTCGATCAGGGCTCGACCGGCACCGCGGTGCTCGATGCCCAGACGCGCCGCGGCCTGCTCCTTTCCATTCGCTCGGATGCGCAATGGCTCAACGCCACCGTCGAGAACCTGCTCGCCATCACCAAGCTCGAGGGTGGCGGTATGCGCCTGTCGACCACACTCGAGCTCATGGACGATATCGTCGAGGAGGCGCTGCGCCACGTGAACCCTGCCGTGCGCGAGCACGACCTTAAGGTGGTGGCGTGCGATGAGCCGGCGCTCGTCAACGTCGATGCGCGCCTGATGGTGCAGCTGGTGGTCAATCTGGTGAACAACGCCATCACCTATACGCCCGCAGGCTCGCATATCATGATTTCGATTAGCGTCGACGATGGACGCGTGGCGTGCTCGGTGGCCGATGATGGTCCGGGCATCGCACCCGAGGATCGCGAACGCATCTTTGAGTCGTTCTATACCGCCAACCATGGCCTGGCCGACAGCCACCGCAGCGTTGGCCTGGGGCTTTCGCTCTGCCGCTCCATTGTGCTGGCGCATGGCGGTAGCATAGAGGTTGCCGCGGCGGACCCGCACGGCTCGGTCTTTACGATTGAGCTTCCCGTCGCCGATGTTTCGTTTGATAAGGAGTAGCGCTGTGCCGAACTCTGCCGTAAAACCGCTCATCTTGGTCGTTGAGGACGACCCCGCTGTCCGCAACCTTATCGTTGCCGCGCTCGAGGCGCACGGCTTGCGTCATATGGCTGTGGAGACTGCCCATGCCGCCATCGCCGCCGCCTCATCGCAGGCGCCGAGCATTGTGCTGCTCGATCTGGGCCTGTCCGATATGGACGGCGTCAAGGTGGTGGAGTCGGTGCGCGCATGGTCGGGCATGCCGATCATCGTGGTCTCGGCGCGCAGCGAGGATGCGGACAAAATCCGCGCGCTCGATGCCGGTGCCGACGACTATCTGACCAAGCCGTTTTCGGTCGAGGAGCTGCTCGCGCGCATTCGCACGACGCTCAGGCGCCTTTCGTATGCGCAAACGGGCGGCGTTGTCTCCGAGGGCTCGTTCGATACCGGTGAGCTGCATATCGATTTTGATGCCGGCATTGCCACGATGGATGGCGAGGAGTTGCACCTGACGCCGATTGAGTACAAGCTCCTGTGCCTGCTGGCGCATAACGCCGACAAGGTACTGACGCACCAGTTTATTTTGCACGAGATTTGGGGCACGTCGACCAAGAGCGACCTGGCGAGCCTGCGTGTCTTTATGGGCACGTTGCGCAAGAAGATCGAGTCCGACCCCGCGCATCCGCGCTATATCCAGACACACGTGGGTATCGGTTACCGATTGGTCATCCAGGGATAGGTCGGCATCCGCCATCCCAATATGAGTTGCGGTGAAATACGGTCTAAATTTGCCTAATTCCAGGCAAAACAGTCCGTATTCCACCGCAACTTTGTTATTTGCCCTTGGGCTTGCTGGCGTAGAACTTCTTCTTTTTGGACTTGCCGGCAGGGGAGGGTTTGCCGGCAAAGTTGGACTTGCCGTTGCCGGTCTGCGCGTGCGCGGGCACTGCCGCGCGAGGCTTGCGGGCCTCGGGGTTACGCAGTTCCTCGACGCGCTCGGCAATTTCCTCGGCGCTAAAGTCGACCTCTGCCATGGCGTCCTCGATGGGCAGGCGGCGCACGATATAGCAATGATGCACCTTCTGGTTGCGCGCGAAATCCTCGGGGATGGTCTGCGCCGTAATGTCCTCCAGCACCACGCCCGCACGCGCGAGCTTACGCGTCTCGGGGCGGAAGCCGCGCAGGTTGCAGCTAAAGATGGCGTGGCCGCCCTGTGCGAGCAGGCGCGATACGCCGGCCAAAAGCTCAACATGGTCGCGCTGGACATCCCAGGTGCGGCGGCCCATCTTGGATGAGTTCGAAAACGTGGGCGGATCGACAAAAATCAGGTCCCAGCGGTTGCGCGTCTGGCGCTGGTCGCGAATCCAGGCGAGCACGTCGTCGCGCACAAAATGATGCTGCGGACCAACAAAGCCGTTCTGGCGCATATTGCGCTCGGCCCAGTCCAGGTAGGTGTTGGAAAGGTCGACTGTCACGGTTTCCTCGACGCCGCCGTCGGCCGCATAGCAGGTGGCGGTGCCGGTATAGGCGAACAGATTGAGGAAGCGGCGCGCCTGCTTGGCGTGCTCGCGCACCAGGTTGCGGGTGACGCGGTGATCCAAGAAGATGCCCACATCCAGGTAGTCATCAAAGTTGACGGCAAAGGTGAGTCCGCCCTCTTCGATGAGCGGCAGGCGACGGCGCGCGATGTTGGCGCGCTCGCCCGATCCGCCCTTGCCGGCGCCCTGCTTGCCATACTGCGAGCCGCCGCGCGAACGCATGCGGGCCTTGGCGTGCACATGCTCGGCCGGAACATCCAGGATGCGCGGCGCGATGGCCAAGATGTCGAGCATGCGTGCCTGGGCAAGCGCGGGGTCGATGGTCTTGGGCGCGGCGTATTCGGCGATGACGAGCCAGCGGCCCGGCGTCTGCGGGCAACCCTGGTACAGGTCGATGGCGGCGGAGTAGTCGGGCAGGTCGGCATCGTAGACGCGGTAGCAGCTCACGCCCTCGCGCTTGGCCCACTTGCGGCGCAGACGGGCATTCTTGCGCAGGCGGTTGGCGAACTGCTCGGACTCCGGGATGAGCACGGGCAGCGGCTTGCCGTCGCCCAGGTCGAGCGTGGCGGCAGGTTCGGGCATGGAGGCGTTGGCGGCTTCGTCTTCGGCTTCCGCGGACTGTTCCTCGGTGTTTGCGCTGGTCGCAGCTTCAAATGCCGCGGCGGCGTGGTCGAGCGAGGGCCAAACCTCAATAGCCGCCTCCTCGTTATTGGGCATGACGGCGATGGAGCGCGCGGGCTCGGCATGGAGTGCGCGGGCCAGCAATCCGTCGCGGGTGAGCGCGGCGACCGGCGCTGAAGCGAGCTCGGGCGCGCGGCGCAGCTCGCCGACCAGCGTCATGGCGTCGTGCATGAGCGAAAGCGGGGTCTCGGTGGTGTCTGCGACCACGGCGGCACCGGCGACAGCGCCGGCATGGTCCAGCACGGTGGCGGGCTTGGCGGCGCAAAAGTCGACAAAACGCTTGTAGCCAGCGCTCTTGACCATGCGCTCGGCGGTCTTGCGGGCGGCGGGGTCGATGTCTACGGCCACGATGCGCGCCTGGCGCTCGCGCGCTGCCGCCTCGCGCTCGCGCGCCTCGGCAAGCAGCTGCTCCCACAGAGCGGCGTCGTGCAGCTGCCAGCCCTCAAAGCCCCAGCGCTCGCGTGCGGCGCCCGGGGCGCGGTCGGTCAGAATGTTCACGGCTTCCAGCAACAGGCCGCCGCCGGCGCACGAGGCATCGATTAGCGTGGGAAGGGCTTCATTCTCGTAATCGTCGGCCGTCAACTCGCGCTCGCACAGTGCGGTCCAGCCGACCTGCGCCAGCACCAGGGCGGCGTAGTCGGGGCGCAGCACGTGCGCGCCCTCGCCGGCACGGGTCGCCGCGGGCGGCAGGCGCTTGAACAGCGGGTCGCCCGAAAGGTCCAGGCTGATGCTCGCGCGGCGCTGGCGCAGCGAAAGCAGCAGGTGAACGTCGGGATCGGCAGCGTCGACATCGGCGCGACGGCCCGTGGTCTCGGCCAGACGGTCGCACAGCGCGTCCTTGGCGCGCAGGGCCGAGAAGCGCGTGTTGCGCAGCTGCTCGGTCACGGCGCGGGCGGTGATGGCGATGGTGGCGCCGGGGCGGATGATGGTCTCCCAGGTGATGTCGTAAACGCTATCGTACAGCTCGTCGGCATCCTGCGCCTCAAAGCGCCCGAGCACCACGAACACACGGCTCGCCAGGCGCGACCACAGACAGGCGCGGTAGCCTTCTTCGAGCTCGCCCTCAAATGTAGCGCGGCCCTTCAGCCGACGAACCTGCGAAAGCCCGAGGCGTTTAAGCTCATCGGCGAGTGCGGACTCAAAGCCCTCGGGGCAGCTTGCGTAAAATTCCATGGGTGACCTCTCTGGTTGCGTCGCTCCATTATATGATGGATACTTCGTTTACTCTTCCCCCCGAAAGGAACCCATATGATTGATGCGTGCCCCGATTCCGCCGTGCTCTTTTTTGACGTGGACGGCACGCTGACGTCGTTCGATCCCGACAACATGACCGACAAGGACTTTTCGGCGGTTCACCCCTCGCAGGCGGTCGTCGAGGCGTTTCATCGTCTGCGCGACGCGGGACACCAGGCATTTATCTGCACGGGTCGTCCCTTGTGGCTGATTGCCGATGGCCTGCGCGCGCTGAACCCGGCGGGTGTCGTTGCCATGGCGGGAGCGACGCTCGAGGTCGAGGGCCGCGTGGTACACGAGGACTGCTTTGATGAGGACGTTATCGAGGAGCTTGCACGCCGTATGGCCGCGGCAGGGATTGAAGCCTTTTTCGAGACCAACGTGGCTACCTTTGCCCTGGAACCCGCGGGTGTTGAGCAGTCGTCTCTGATTGGCACTTCTGTGGTGCACAGCACCGAGGAAATGCGCGTCGACGGCCGTCTGCGCGTGGGCAAGGTAGGCATCGTCGCGAGCGACCTGGCTCGCGTAGCCAACGATGATGGCTTTATCGATCGCGAGTTTGAGCTGTGCAACACCGGTGGTCAGAATCGCGAGCTGAGCCCCAAGGGCATCGACAAGGGCGTGGGCGTGGCGCGAGCGCTGGAATACCTGGGTCGCACCGGCAACGCACGCACCTTTGGCTTCGGCGATTCGGGTAACGACCTGGGCATGCTCGCTGCGGTCGAGACGGCTGTCGCCATGGGCAACGCCATGCCTGAGGTCAAGGCGGTCGCCGACTACGTGACCGACGATGTCGCACACGACGGCACCGTCACAGCGATGCAGCATTTCGGCCTCATCTAATGAATCCCGCGTTCTGACGTTTGCTCAAACTGCGACTCTTTGCTTTTGCATGCTCAATCGATTTATCAATCCAAACACTGAGGTGTTTATACCGTTCGCCGAGAAGATAAAAAACCGCAGTTCACGCCTTGATAAACGTAGGTAAAGTGTTTAGCAGTTTATCGGCCGTATGCTAACGAAAGGAATCAGGCAGATGGCAATCAAGGTGTTCGCTGACGGTGCAAACCTCGAAGGCATGCTCGACATGTACGAGAACGGCAACGTTCAGGGTTTCACGACCAACCCGTCCCTTATGAAGAAGGGCGGCGTGATGGATTACCGCGCGTTTGCCAAAGAGGTCCTGGCTCACATCACCGATGTGTCCGTCTCGTTTGAGGTCTTTGCCGACGACGTCGAGACCATGGAGGTCGAGGCCCGCGAGATCGCTACCTGGGCCGAGAACGTCTACGTCAAGATTCCGTGCGTGACTACCAAGGGCGAGTCCACCGCCGAGCGGGTGCGCAAGCTTTCCGCCGACGGCATCAAGGTCAACGTCACTACCATTTTTACTCCCGAGCAGGTTGACGAGATGATCGAGGTTGTTGACGCCGAGACGCCGTCCATCATCTCGCTCTTTGCCGGCCGCATCGCCGACACCGGCGTCGATCCCATTCCGTTTATGACGGAGTCGGTCAAGAAGGCTGCCGCCAAGCCCAACTGTGAGGTCCTGTGGGCGTCCACGCGCGAGCTCATCAACATTTACCAGGCCGAGGCCTGCGGTTGCCAGATCATTACGGTGCCCAACAGCATCCTGGCCAAGCGCAAGAACATCGGTCGCGACCCGTACGAGGTCTCGCTCGATACCGTGCGCGGCTTTGCCAAGGATATCGCCGCTTTGGGCTTCCATATTCTGCCGTAACGCGAACACTGGCTACGCCGCGGGCTGCTCGCCCCGGCCTTTCCTTTCCCTATCGCTCACGCGCCTCGCGAGGGTCGCGCTAGGCAAAGGAAAGGCCGGGGCTGCCGACACGAGCTTGCCAGCAAGTTGGCGCTTGGCTTCTATATCCTGCCGTGGGCAAAGGTACCCCCCGCCTGCGCCGTGCAAAATTGAGAGTATTCAGCAAGGTAAAGGTCTTTATCAGTTAACCGAAGCATGGAACAGCCCCCGTTTTGGCTCTGACGACGCTAAAACGGGGGCTGTTTTTTGCTTTTTCGTCTCTGAGAGGCATCCGGAACGGTGGAATTTGCAGAATACTCGCGATTTTGCACATCGCTACAGGGGGGTACCTTTGCTTTGGCGGTTTACTTGCCCTGTACCATGGTGAGCGAGATCTTTTTGCGGTCGCGATCGACCTTCTCGACCCACACCTTGACCGTGTCACCGACGCGCACCACGTCGCTGGGGTGCTTGACGAAGCGGTTGGCCAGTTTGGAGATGTGCACGAGGCCGTCCTGGTGCACGCCCACGTCGACGAAGGCGCCAAAGTCGACGACGTTGCGCACTGTGCCCTTGAGCTCCATGCCGGACTCCAGGTCGTCGATGGAAAGTGCTGAGCGGCTAAAGACCACCTCGGGCGCGTCGTCGCGCGGGTCGCGACCGGGCTTCTTGAGCTCGTTGACAATGTCGATGAGCGTGAGGGTGCCGCAGTCCAGGTCGCTTGCCAGCGCCGAGATGCTGCCCAGGCGGCGCTCGATGTCGGGTACGCCGCCGCGGCTGAGCTCACTGGCTTTAACGCCTGCGCGCTCCAGGACGGCCGTGGCTACCTCGTAGCTCTCGGGGTGGACGCTTGTCGCGTCGAGTGGGTTCTTGCCACCGCTGATGCGCAGGAAGCCCGCGGCGTTGAGATATGCCTTGGGTCCCAGTTTGGGGACCTTCTTAAGCTGGCGGCGATCGGTAAAGGCACCGTTTTCCTCGCGGTAGGCCACGATATTCTTGGCCACGCTCGGCGTGATGCCCGATACGTATCCCAGCAGGCTCGCGCTTGCGGTGTTGACGTCGACGCCTACGCGGTTGACGACGTCCTCCACCACGTGGCCCAGAGTGCGCGAGAGCTCGGCCTGGTCAAGGTCGTGTTGGTACTGGCCAACGCCGATGGACTGGGGCGGAATCTTGACGAGCTCTGCCAGCGGGTCTTGCAGGCGACGGCCCAGGCTCATGGCGCCACGCACGGTGACGTCCAGGTCGGGATATTCCTGGCTGGCGAGCTCGGAGGCGGAGTACACCGACGCGCCGGCTTCGTTAACGATGGTGTAGCGAAGGCTGGGCGCCTGCTCGGCGATGAACTCCGAAACGACTTCCTCGGTCTCGCGGCTGGCGGTGCCGTTGCCGATGACGATGGTGTTGACGCTGTCCTTCTTGACGAGGCGGGCGAGCTCGCGCTTGGTGCCGGCGACGTCGTGGCGCGGCTTGGTGGGGTAGACCACGCCGTGGTCGAGCAGCTTGCCGGTCTCGTCCATGACGGCGACCTTGCAGCCGGTGCGGTAGCCCGGATCGAGCGCGAGCACGCGGGCGCCACGGACGGGGCGTGCCGAGAGCAGGCCCTCGAGATTCTTGGCAAAGACGTTGATAGCCTCGGTCTGGGCACGAACGGTGAGTTTGGCGCGGGCCTCGCGCTCCAGCGAGGGGGCCATGAGGCGCTTGTAGCCGTCGGCGATGGCGGCATCGAAGACGGGCGCGAATACGCCCTGGCGTCGGGGCCAACGGCTGCCGAGGCGTGCCGTGGCGGCGGCGCCGTCGACGTTCACGCGCACGCGGAGCTTGCCCTCGCGCTCACCGCGGTCGATAGCCAGCACACGGTGGTTGGGGATGCGGCGCAGCGGCTCATCATAGCTGTAGTACGGCTCGTAGGGGGTCTTCTCGGCGGGGTCGGTGGCCTCGACGATGATGTCGGCGGTGTTTTGCGTAAAGGCGCGCAGATCGGCGACGTTCTCGGGGTCCTCGGCCACCGTCTCGGCCACGATGTCCGCCGCCCCGGCGAGCGCCTTTTCGGGCGTGTCGAAGCCGGCGTCCTCGTTGACGTAGGCCGCGGCGGCATCGAGCGCGCTGCCCTTGGCCGAGGCCTGCATGATGATCATGTTGGCAAGCGGCTCCAGGCCTGCCTCGCGGGCCTTCTGCGCGCGAGTCATGCGCTTTTTGCGGTAGGGCTTGTAGAGGTCCTCGACACGCTGGAGCTGCGTGGCCTCGCGAATTTGCTGCTCAAGCTCTGGCGTGAGTTTGCCCTGGGCGTCGATGAGCAGAATGACGTCCTCTTTGCGCTGCTCAAGATTGCGCAGGTAAGACAGACGCTCGTCGAGTGCGCGCAGGGCGACGTCGTCCATGCCGCCCGTGGCTTCTTTGCGGTAGCGCGAGATAAAGGGGATGGTGTTGCCCTCGTCGATGAGCTTGACGGCTGCCTCGATGTTGGCGGCCTTAAGGTTGAGCTCGCGGGTGAGCTGGGCGATAAGATCCATGGGACTCCTTGCGTTTGAGGTACGTTTGCAGCGCAGAGCTACCAAGGATACCACCCGTCCCAAAAGACTGTTTTGGGGCTGCGTCACGAAAACGGCCTATCTACTACGTTTGAACCGTATGGGTCGACCATCCCCCGGTTTTCCGAGAATACGCAAGCCGTCTACCTGCGGTTTTAATTTCGCAAAATTCGGCATGGTTGAGGGTAATCGGTTAAACGTAGTAGAT